>DATKVT010000142.1 GCA_035529935.1 Williamwhitmania sp.
CCTTACGGTTACAAGGCTTGTGTTGAATAGCCTTCGGAGCTCCTTTTTCTCACCGTGCTTGGTAATTATTATGCCCATTGTGCTGATTTTTAAAATTTACCTTACCTTTATTGCCAGTTTCTATACAAAAACATAATGCAAGTATATACAGAATGTTCTGAACATGCAAGAAATTAACGTCAACAATACAGATATTTCTGAAAGAATTTCACACATTATTGACTATCTGGGTCTTAATGTTAATTCTTTTGCAAAAAAACTTGGTTATGAAAGAAGTCAGGCTATATATGACATTACAAAAGGTAAAGCCAAACCTAGTTTTGATTTCTTCAATAGATTTTTAAATACAGAATATTCTGATATTATCTTATTAGATTGGCTAATAACTGGAAATGGTGAAATGCTGAAGACCTCTATAACCAAATTCAACCACAAAAGTGATGATGGAAAAACAACCGATAGGATTCCTTTATATAATATAGAAGCAGTGGCTGGAATAGTAGCCATTTTTGAGGATTTGCATAAGCAGGAGCCGATTGATTATATCGAAATACCTAACCTACCTGCCTGCGACGGGGCAGTTTACGTTACCGGAGACTCCATGTATCCGCTGCTTAAGTCAGGCGACATTGTTGCTTACAAGGTTCTTAACGATAAGGCCAACCTATTTTGGGGCGAGATGTATCTACTGTCCATCCTTCTTGAAGGAGACCAGTTTATAACCGTAAAGTATGTGCAGAAGAGCACGCAGGAAGGATGGATTAAGCTGGTAAGCCAAAATTCCCACCACCAGGAAAAGGAGATCCCATTCGATGCCATCAAGTTTGCCGCCCTGGTTAAGGCCAGCATCCGAATCAATAGCATGGGGTAACACACCAGCACACGTTTTCTTAATTGCCTTTACATCCTAATTCTATTACCACGCTGAATGTGTGTGCGTTAGTGTGCTGTATTATAAATTAACGGCGTGTATTATGGGGGGTCGAATAGTGCAAATACTGCACTTTTTGCCACTTTTTAGAGCCGTATGGGGGTGTGAAAGCATGTTATAAATACCAACTCATGTCCCCCCAACTGTCCCTCCAACTGTCCACCCAACTCAAAAAACTATCTTTCTTACCAATTTTATCAGTTCCAAAAATGCCATAAAAAAAGCCCTCATAAGAGGGCCGTTTTGTGGCATAAGTAACGCTTTGTAATACCAGTAAAGTAGGTAATAAGCCATGTTTTTACCGCTGCATTAAAGCATACTATAGGTAACCATTATATCTACGTTTAAAAATTCAACCTCACTTAAACCAAAATCAATCAAGTTGCACATTTCGTTTTGGACAAAACTCGTGCTTAAATACGCTGTTCCCTTTTATAATCAACGCTCACACGCCAATCATGCACAATTCATTTCTTGCACAATTCGTTCTGGTGCCCCTAATTATATTTTGTTTTGTTTCCATGAATTACTATTTTTTGAATGGCTCAACTGTTCCGTTGTTATAACCTTAATTGGTGCGGATCTCCCCCATACGTGCTTACCAAAGTATTGCTACCGTAAATATAGTAAAAACCTTGTTACCCAGTGGCAAATGAGCAGCCTTGGCAACAGAGCAAAATCTTGGGGTTGAGTTGAAGATCGCCCGAGCGTTTTGTTGTTTAGGTGGGCAGGGTCCAACAACATGTCAAGGCCTAATTGGAATTTGAACTTTTTTGAAGACCAGCCTTTTTACCTCTTGCTGAAACTTTACTTGCTCTGAATGAATACCTCCAAGAATAGTAAGAGTATAACTGTTTTTCTTTTTTATAAGTGAATCACCTATACTCATATAGTTGACACACTCGTTTTTAATAAGATACCAATTATGATCGATTAAAAAATATGTGTCTTTTGGTTCCTTATGAATATCATTGATTCTTCCAATAAGTGTAACATGATAAAAATCTTTGTTTGGTAAAACAGAATCCAAAATTACTCCTACAATCATAATAAAACCCATAATACCAAGCACAATATACATTGGCATCAATTTCCGAAAAGGTACAATTTTATTCATTGATTCGAATAATTCCTCGAGAGCCATAATCAATTTCTATTTTAATTATTAATCAGAATAGTAATGCAACAACAGTTGCAGTAGCATCGATATTAACAGATCAGCTCAATGCGATCGGCTACTCGCCGACACCAAAGCTTAGGTCATACATGCGAACACCAGAGTGTTCCTCATGTAAATATAGTAAAAACCTTGTTGCCCGGTGCAAATGAGCAGCCATGGCCATGGAGCATTACCTTGGGATAGGAGTTGAAGGCAAATTAGAACCGATCCGTCAGTGGCCGGAGAGCTCGGCGCAGCCAAACTAGGAATTATAATTTCTAATACTTAATATCCTTAATTCTCAGCTGAATGGAAGACACACCACGGTAGGTATTTTCGGCAATGGCGTAGCATACGTCGAAAGCCTTTCCCTGCTGAATGTGGTCGAAGTGCGTTGCATGCTGAAAGCCAATGGCGGCAATGGGCTTGTATGGGTTATCCTCCTGAATAAGGTCGAGCTTGAGGTGGTCGTGCTCCAGCCCAACCAGCCGGCCATCGCCGTTGTCCACCACTCCACGGGTAACAAACACCGGTGACATGTTTCCCGGACCAAAGGGCTGAAACTGCTTCAGTATTCTGAAGAACTTGTCGTTAATTTCGGCGAGAGAAAGTTCGGAATCAATCTCCACCATGGGAACCATCATATCATCGGTGATGTTTTCAGCCACCACCTTTTCAAAACGCTCCTTGAATTTTTCAACGTTCTCTACCCTAAGCGTAAGTCCGGCGGCGTACATGTGGCCGCCAAAGTTTTCGAGTAAATCGCTGCAGCTATCAATGGCCTGGTAGAGGTCGAAGCCGGGGACGCTTCGAGCACTGCCGGTTGCAAAACCTTTGGCGCTGGTGAGCACAATGGTGGGCCGGTAGTAGTAATCGATGAGGCGTGAAGCCACTATGCCCACTACACCCTTGTGCCATTCAGGATTATAGAGCACGGTAGCCTTTTTGCTCTGCAGCTCGGGGCTGGTCCCAATCATCTCCAGCGCCTGCAGGGTGATGGAACGGTCCACGTTTTTTCGATCGTTGTTGCAGGTGTTTATCAGGTCGCCCATCTCAGTGGCATGGTCGTCGCGTTGTGCCAGCAGCAGATCAACGGCTGCCTTACCCGATTCCATTCGTCCAGCCGCATTAATTCGGGGGCCAATCTTAAACACAATATCGTCCACGGCCATGGAGTGGCCGTCGAGGCCGGCCAGCTTAATAATCGACTTTAACCCTTTGCACGGATTTTCGTTGAGCCGCTTTAATCCAAAGTGGGCGAGCACACGATTCTCATCGATGAGCGGAACAATGTCGGAGGCGATGCTTACCGCCACCAAATCGAGAAGCGGTTCCAGCTCCGAAAATGGAATTCCCTTTCGCAGGGCAATACCCTGAGCCAGCTTAAACCCAACACCGCAACCGGAAAGCTCCTTAAACGGATAGCTGCAGTCGAGCCGCTTTGGATCGAGCACCGCAGCCGCAGCAGGAATAACATCGCCCGGAAGGTGATGGTCGCAAATTATAAAGTCGACTCCCTTTTGGCGGGCATAATCCACCTTTTCAACCGCCTTAATGCCGCAATCGAGGGCAATAACCAGCGAGTAGCCATTGTCGGCAGCGTAGTCAACGCCTGCTATCGAGATTCCGTATCCTTCCGAATAGCGATTGGGGATGTAGTAGTAAATCTTGTCGAAAATTTTGCTCAGGAAGGCATACATCAAAGCCACCGCTGTGGTTCCATCCACATCGTAGTCGCCGTACACCAAAATTTTCTCATCTTTCGAAATGGCCTCCTGAATGCGCGCCACGGCCTTGTCCATATCCTTCATAAGGAAGGGGTCGTAGAGCATCTCAAGTGAGGGACGAAAAAAATATTTTGCTTGTTCGAATGTTCTTACGCCTCGTTGAATTAAGAGGTTGGCAAGAACTTTGTCAATCCCCAGGTCTTCTGACAATTGGGCAACCTCGGACACATCTCCCTGCTCCTTTAAAACCCATCGCTTTTCCATATGTCGTTCTTATTTTTTTCATCGCTATAAAATTTATGGCGTCGTTGCTTTCACTCTCCCCATCAAATCCGCACTGCAAACGTTGCCAATTGATAATTCACGAAGGTATAAACAAAAATTACTAATTGTTCGCTTAGTTACCCGAAAGTTCGCAATCGAATACCTTTTTCCACTCCTGCTTAAACACCTCTTTCACCTCATTCATTGGCACCTTGTGCTTCAGCTCCACCTCGAGCGAGGTAACGCCCTTATTCACAAATCCGCAAGGGTTTATGTAGGAGAAGTACTTCAAATCGGTATTTACGTTAAACGCCCAGCCGTGCATTGTAACAAAGCGGCTGGCACGAACGCCAATGGCACAAATCTTTCGCTCTCGGCCTGCTACGCCAACATCGAGCCACACGCCGGTAGCACCATCGAGGCGCGTGGCAGCTATGCCGTAATGTGCGCATACTCCAATGGAAACCTGCTCCAACTCAGCAATATAATCCTTTAGCCCAATACCAAAGGCCTCCAAGTCGATTATGGGGTAACCCACAAGTTGCTCAGGACCGTGGTAGGTAATATCGCCCCCCCTTGAGGTAGGATAGTAGCTGGCGTTTATGGTTTTGAGAAACTCATCGGTAATGAGCATATTGCCTGCGTTGCCACTCTTTCCAAGGGTATATACGTGTGGGTGTTCACAGAAGAGCAAGTATCCCTTGAAGCTATCCTTTGCACCGGAGAACTTATGCTCCACCACCGTTTTAAAGAATCCCTCCTGCACTTCAACGGCTTCGCCGTAGGCTATGGTGCCCAAATCTTTAAACTCCACTATGCTGCTCATACAAATTTGGTTATTGGTTCGAAAAATCGGCAGCGTGGTAGCTCGACCGCACCAGCGGGCCGCTAACCACCTGCTTCAACCCTATCTTTTTTCCCTCCTCTTCATAACGCTTAAAGATGTCGGGGTGGACATACTCCACCACGGGTAGGTGGTTTTGAGTTGGTTGAAGATACTGACCAATGGTAAATATGGAACAACCTGCATCAAACGCATCCTGCATGGTTTCTATCACTTCGGCTTCTGTTTCGCCCAGGCCAACCATTATGCCCGTTTTGGTGGCCATGCCGGTGGATGCTATGTAACGCAGCACGTCGAGGCTAAGCTGGTAACGAGCTCTACTGCGGGCGAGCGGTGTGAGGCGAGCGATGGTTTCTACGTTATGGGCCACCACGTTGGGTTTGGCAGCCAGCACCACATCAATTAGAGAGGTATGCCCATCGAAATCGGGAATGAGCACCTCAACTTTAATGTTAGGATTAGTTTGCTTAACCTCCTTGATGCATGCCGCCCAGTGGGCCGCTCCACCATCGGGCAGGTCGTCCCTATCAACCGAAGTGATAACGGCGTAGCGCAACTTCATTAGCTGAATGCTTTCGGCAAGCCTTTGCGGCTCGTCGGTATCAGGTGGCAGCGGTTTTCCGCTTTTAGTTGCACAGAATTTACAGGAGCGAGTGCAGGTGTCGCCCAGCACCATGAAGGTGGCTGTTCCGCAGCTCCAGCACTCGTGCATGTTTGGACACTTGCCACTGCTGCAAATGGTTTCCAGTTTGTGGTCCTTCACAATATTGCTTACATCAGTAAACGAAGCACCGCGCTCGAGCTTTATCTTTAGCCATTCCGGCTTTCTCAAATAACTCATGATTGAATTCCTCCTTGAAGAGGAACAAAGAAAAAGATTTTTTTCCGTAAAACTGGCCTACAATTTCATTTATACCGTCAAGATCGGTGGCTACATTCTCCCAAGATGAATGAATGCCTACCCCAACAATTGCCGAACAATTCCATGAAAAAGGTTTACCCCTGGCTCGATTATCTCGTCAGGAAAATCGTAGTCGGGTCGATGCAGTTCGGGGTGGTCAACTCCTGAGCCCAACCCAAATATGGCTGACTTACAGTGAAGGCAAAAGTGTGCAAAATCCTCGGACCATCCGTTAGGTTTTACAAGTTCCACTATCGGGATGGAGGATTGGTTTGCAGCCTTTTCAACATAGGCAATGGCATTGGAGCTATTTACTGCAGCAGGAAACTCTTCAACGTATGAAATATCTGCCCTAAGGTGTTGCTCGGCTGCCACCTTCCTTACAATCTCTTCCGAGAGCTTTGTAAGGAGCGCCATATCCTCATTCTTGAATGAGCGCAGGGTCGCCATCACCTCCGCATACCCAGGAGTGGTTCCAAAGGCAATTTCGCCTAACCGAGCATATATGACAGTGAGTAGAACATAGTCCTCAAACCCGGGTGCCGATTTGGAGAGATGAATAAGTCCCTCTATGGTTCTTGCAACGGCAAGCGCAGGGCTTATACCCTTTTCGGGTTCTGCAGCGTGGGAGGAGTGTCCGGTGAGTTTAACCACCAGTCCCTTTGATGCTGCCGCAAAAACCTCCCTGCTGAGCAGCAAACTTCCTAGTGGATGGCGTGGCATGTTGTGCAAAGCAAAAGCATAGTCGGGAGAGTAGCCTTGCCGAATCATATCGGCTAGCGCCCTAGCGGCTCCTTCGCCCGTCTCCTCGGCAGGTTGAAACAGCAGCAATGCCCTTCCCCTTTGCGGTGGCTTACTGTGCAGCTGCATGGCCAACCCCGAAAGAATGGTCATGTGGCCATCGTGACCACACATATGCCCTACCCCCGCCTTGGATGAAGAGTAAGGCAACTTATTTATTTCGGTTATGGGCAATGCGTCCATATCGGCCCGGAACAGCACGGTTGGCCCAGGCTCCAACCCGTTATATACGGCCAGCAATCCTTCTCCCCCCACGTTTTGAACAAGCTCATCGGGACGATAGCGGCTAAGAAAAAACTTTAGTCTTAATGCAGTGCCCGACTCCTGATTCGACAGCTCGGGGTTTTTATGCAGCTCGTGACGCAACCGTTTTAACTCCTCCATGACGAAATGCTTTTCTCCAAAAATAAACTTTTTTAGGCCAAATGATTCAAAAATGGAACAATTACCCCATAAGCAACTCAAGAAAAGCCCAACTTAATAAAACGAATCATCCATATCGTTCCAACAGAAAACGTTGCAAAAAAAATCCAGCCCAACAACGATGCAAACAACGAGGAAGCAGCCAGCCCATAACCAAGAAATTGATATATTTGCGTGCTAAATAGATAAACAATGAACAACTTAGAGCTAAGCGAACAAGAGATTATTCGACGTCAATCGCTTGAGGAACTTCGCAAGCTGGGGATTGATCCCTATCCGGCAAAGGCCTATCCGGTGAATTCCACCACCGCACACATTATTGAACACTTTGAGGAGATGAGCGCAAGCGGCCAGGAGGTTTGCATTGCCGGACGCATCATGACCCGCCGCATTATGGGCAGCGCTTCGTTCTTTGAGATGCAGGACGACAAGGGAAGAATTCAAATTTACCTGAAACGCGACGACATTTGCCCCGACGAGGACAAAACGCTCTACAATACTGTTTTCAAAAGGTTGCTCGACAATGGCGACATAGTTGGCATAACAGGTTTTGCCTTTCGCACCCAAACCGGCGAAATGTCGGTTCACGCCAAAGAGCTAAAAATATTATCGAAGTCTATCCGCCCCCTTCCTACTGTAAAGGAGAAGGACGGACAACTTTTTGATGCATTCACCGATCCCGAGCAGCGCTACCGTATGCGCTACGTGGACCTAGTGGTAAACCCACAGGTAAAGGATGTTTTTGTAAAGCGTGCAAAAATCATCAACACCATGCGCGAGTTTTTTAACTCCAATGGTTATCTGGAGGTGGAGACGCCCATCCTTCAGCCAATCCCTGGAGGTGCAGCGGCTCGCCCATTTATTACGCACCACAATGCGCTCGACATACCGCTCTATCTTCGTGTTGCTAACGAGCTTTACCTTAAGCGACTTATTGTTGGCGGATTCGACGGTGTGTATGAGTTCTCCAAGGACTTCCGCAACGAGGGAATGGACAGAACGCATAACCCGGAGTTCACCGTTATGGAGATCTATGTAGCCTACAAGGACTACTTCTGGATGATGGAGTTTACCGAGGAGATGCTGGAGCGCGTGGCCATTGCGCTGCACGGAACCACTAAAGTTCAGGTGGGCGACAAGGCCATCGACTTTAAGCGCCCGTTCCGCCGCATAACCATGTACGATGCCATTAAGGAGTATACAGGCAAGGATATTTCCGGTATGGGCGAAGCGCAGCTGCGCACGGTAAGCAAGGAGTTGGGAATTGAGGTTGACGAAACCATGGGCAAGGGTAAGCTCATCGATGCCATTTTCGGTGAAAAGTGCGAGGGCAATTTCATACAGCCAACCTTCATCACCGACTACCCCATAGAGATGTCGCCACTGTGCAAACGGCACCGAAGCAACCCGGAACTCACCGAGCGCTTTGAGCTAATGGTGAACGGCAAGGAACTCTGCAACGCCTACTCCGAACTCAACGATCCCATCGATCAGTTGGAGCGTTTTCAAGACCAGATGAAGCTGTCGGAAAAGGGAGATGATGAGGCAATGTTCATCGATATGGATTTTGTAAGATCACTGGAATTTGGCATGCCAACCTGTTCGGGCATGGGTATCGGTATCGATCGCCTCACCATGTTTATGACCAACCAATCGTCCATTCAGGATGTGCTGTTCTTCCCACAGATGCGACCTGAGAAGAAGATCACAAAAGATGAACCATCTGCATATTTGGCAATGGGAGTAACAGAGGAGTGGGTGCCTGTGCTTCAAAAAATGGGCTTTGTTACTGTTGATTCAATAAAAAAGGTCAGTGCGGGCAAGCTATTCAACGACCTTTGCGGAATGAACAAGAAGCATAAGTTGGGGCTTACTAACCCCACCATTGAGAGTGTAAAAAAGTGGGTCGAATAAGATTTCGGCATAAAATCATAGATTTAAAAGGTAACGGTTCGTTACCTTTTTTTTTATATCTTGGCTTTGTCATACCAATATAAAACTTACATTACACATTGCCGTATATTGTAGGGTATTTGTCATAGCCAAAACCATTAGCCATGGATTACATGCTGCTTATTGGGAATATTGCCATCCTTATTTCGGTAAGCATAATCTTCAATTTCATCTCGCGGCACTGGAAGGTGAATACCCTTCAGTATCGCATTCTTACCGGAATTCTTTTTGGTCTCACCGCCATCGTTGGAATGATTGCTCCTGCGAGGGTTGAGCCTGGCGTCTTTTTTGATGGTCGTTCCATAATTCTCTCCATTGCCGGTCTTTTTGCTGGCAGCTTACCCGCCATGCTTGCAGCCGCTATGGCCACAGCATTCCGAATATATAGTGGGGGCACTGGAGTGGCTATGGGCATTCTTGTTATAGTAGTATCCACCGCTATAGGCATCATTTTTCATAAGCTGCGGCAGTATAAGAAAATCAGGCTAACAATCCCGATGCTAATAGGCATTGGTTATTTGGTTCATATCGCAATGCTTGCCTGCACTCCAGCACTCCCAGCCTACCAGCGTTCTGAGGTAGTTCATCATCTTCTGGTTCCTCTACTCACAATTTATCCCTTTGGATTTATCCTAGTAAGCATACTTTTTCTTGACCATGAGAACAGAATAAAATCGGTGGAAGATTTAGCAAATAGCGAAGTCCGATACAAACAGCTGGTGGAAAATGCACAAATGATCATCGTAAAGCTCAATGTTCGTGGCGAAATAATATTCATAAACAAATTTGGGTTAGC
>DATKVT010000143.1 GCA_035529935.1 Williamwhitmania sp.
TTATGTTCCTTGTAATAGGTAAGTGCATAGGTGGCAGCAATGAAAGCAGGAACGTAGCCACGGGTTTCCCTTGGCAGTAGGTAGTAAATTTCCCAGTAATTGCGTTTGCCACCCGAACGGCGAATGGCCTTGTTCACGTTACCTGGTCCGCAGTTGTAAGCGGCAATAACCAGCGTCCAGTCGTGGTATATATTGTATAGATCGCTAAGAAAGTGGCATGCAGCATTGGTGGCAGCCACGGGGTCCTTACGCTCATCCACAAAAGAGTTTACCTCTAACTTATAGAGTTTGCCTGTTCCATACATAAACTGCCATAAACCCGTGGCCCCCATTCTGGAAACGGCATTTGGATTTAGTGCCGACTCAATAACTGGTAGCACCTTTAATTCAAGTGGGAGGTTGTAGGCATCAAGAGTCTCCTCAAACAAGGGGAAATAATAGTCGCTAAGTCCCAAAATCTCCTCCATCTTATCCTTTCGCTTTTGGGTATAAACCTTAATGTAGCTCTTAACCACACCATTAAAGGAGAGTTCCAGCGGTGAAATAATATTGTGCAACCGATGCATGTAAACAGAATCGGGCAGGTCAAGGTTCAGGGAATCCCCCTCATCCTTGTAATCGGTCATCAGATTTGTGGTATCCTCCTGCTGCTGTTGGTAGTATATTGAGAGTAAACTATCAAGATTTGTATTATCACTTACCGAATTGGGATTCTCTTCATTTATTGTAGGCGTGGTGGAAGCTGCCGCCGCTGCTGCAGATAATGGTAGGGGTAGGATTTTCTTTAGTGAATTTGTTTGACTCCAACCACTAACTGACAACCCAACACCAAACAAAATTGTTACAGCACAACCCTTAAAGAATTCCATTCGCTTAAAATTTTAAACATTTATAATATTAAAGAATGAACCTTGCAATGGCAATAATTCAACCAAAATCAAAGGTAGAATCGAGAAATGGCAACAAAAACAAAGAATTCAACGAAGTAAAAGTAGTAAAAATTAGAAACTAACCGAAAGATTGAACCCAGCAATTGGGGTTACGGTATAATAATAGCCATTCCCAACAGAGGCAATGGTGGCTGTGGGCTCCATCCTGAAGGCTAATTTATCGCTGATATCAAAGTTGAAGAAGTAGGCATCTACGTTGGCATCTATAATGTTTAGGGCATAGGTGGCTGCAAACATTATTACAGAAAGGTCTCTATTTCGTCGGTACGCATCGCGATAGTTTTTAAGTTCAACGGCGCTCCTTGCTCCCGAAAACTCATCGATGGTGGCAGGATTATTATCGGTAAGATAGTTGTAGGCCTTTCGAAAACGGGTATACTCGCGATTATTAAACTCAATTGAGTAGGCCGAAGCTGCTAAACCTCCATAGATTAGGGGGATTTTCCAATACTTGTGATTGTAGATCTGCCCTAAGCCAGGAACCAACGTCGACATTAAGGTTGCCTTTGCTGGTGAATGACCAAGTTTTGGATGATGATAAACTGCATCAAGTACCGATGAGATATAAAAAAGCCCAGCCCCCACATAGAACAGGTCACGCTGATCGCGATATTTCAAGTAATCTTGCTTTAGCCCTTGAACAGCCACCTCGGACATACCGGAGGTATTTATCTGATCAAATGCACGCAATGCTTTTTGGTACCGTAGGTTGTTCTGGTAGCCGAAGTAAGCCAACGAAACAGCACCTCCATAAAAAATAGGGATTTTGTAGTAGTCATGATTGTAAACTTGCCCATAGCCCGGAAGCAGCATTGATCTAATCCAAATACTTCCGACACGTATTGTATCTCGTTTCCTAGATTGGGCAAGAGAATCAGCGCTCTGTGCAAAGACGCTGCAATTAAAAAGCAAGGCTGTAATCACCATCAGGAAAACAGCCTGTAGATATTTTAGCAAACGGTGAGTCAAAACTTTGGACAATTATTCAAGATTGAGCAACTCCATTTTTTCGGTAATCTCTTCAACCTCCTTTTCGCTGCGAAAAGAGATAATAATTTTACCAGTTCCTCTTGGTCCTTGCTTAATATCAATACGGGTATTAAAGTATCGCTCCAAGTGCGACTTCAGCTTACCATAACTTTCAAGGGAGGCTGCCTCATTTCCGTTTGAAGTGGATGTTGCAGGAATAGGTTTGCCATCCTGAATCTCCTTTACCACGCTCTCCACCTGCCTAACGGAGAGGTCTTCTGCAATAATTCTCTGGTAAACCTCCAGCTGTAATGTAGGATCGTCGATGCCAATAATAGCGCGGGCATGGCCCATGGTTAATAGTTTATCGCGAATACCCGCCTGTATCTCCACAGGTAGCTTTAGGAGGCGAAGGTAGTTGGTAACGGTTGCCCGTTTTTTACCTACACGGCTACCCAAATCTTCCTGAGTAAGATTACACTCCTCAATAAGTCGTTGATAACTAATGGCAATTTCAATGGAATCCAAGTCTTGACGCTGAATGTTCTCCACCAGTGCCATTTCAAGCATACCCTGGTCGTCGGCTGTTCGAACGTAAGCTGGTATTTTAGTAAGGCCTGCAATTTTAGAGGCACGGAACCTTCTCTCACCAGTAATCAGCTGAAAGCGATCGTTAACCTGCCGAACCGTAATTGGCTGAATAATGCCCAACTTGTTGATAGACTCCGCCAACTCATTCAGAGACTCCTCGTCGAAATGAGAGCGAGGTTGAAATGGGTTAACGTCTATCTTCGAAAGGTCAATCTCGCTTACCAACTCAGAGGTTATTCTAGTTTCGTGATGAATGGCTCCGCCATCATTGGCATCTTCCATCAACGCCCCAAGTCCTCTTCCCAACACCATCTTTTTTGCCATAGAAAATCTCCAATTCTACAAGTAATTATTGTGCTTTTTGCGCATTTGTAAGTTTTGTCGCCTCGTTCTTTTGCAGAACCTCGCGAGCCAAGTTCAGGTAGTTTAGCGAGCCCGTGGAAGCGGCATCATAAAGGATTACTGGCTTGCCATAGCTTGGTGCTTCACTAAGTTTAATGTTACGCTGAATAATGGTTTCGAAAACCATGGACTGGAAGTGTTTTTTAACCTCCTCAACTACCTGATTCGACAACCTCAATCGCGCATCGTACATTGTGAGTAAAAACCCCTCTATTTGTAGTTCAGGATTGAGGCGAGTCTGAATAATCTTCACCGTATTAAGCAACTTTCCAAGCCCCTCCAGTGCAAAGTATTCACACTGCACCGGAATAATTACAGAATCGGCAGCAGTAAGTGCATTAACGGTAATGAGACCAAGAGAGGGAGAACAATCGATAAGTACGTAGTCGTAATCATTCCTCAACTTTGCGATAACATTTTTCAACATATTCTCCCGGTTAGGAAGGTTGAGCATTTCAATCTCTGCTCCCACAAGGTCGATATGTGAAGGTATGAGGTCGAGATTTTTAATCTCTTCGTTCTTCAATATTACGTCACGAGGGTTTATATCCTCAACGAGGCACTCGTATATGCTAGTTTTCACATTCCGAATGTCAAAACCGGTTCCGGAGGTGGCATTTGCCTGAGGATCGGCGTCAATTAGAAGCACTTTCTGTTCTAATACAGCCAAGCTGGCGGCAAGGTTAATAGCCGAGGTTGTCTTTCCGACGCCACCTTTTTGGTTAGCAATTGCAATTACTTTTGCCATTTGAGTGTATTTTTTTCGTTTTGCAATATTAAGAATAAAAGTCTAATTAACCTAACTCCAAAAAACAAGGAAAGGTTTGACATTGCTGACATCCAGCCTATTACATTTACAACAATTATACTGTAAGGAAATAAAAAAATCTATTCCATCCACAGTTTTTCTAGAAAAAATATTATGCAGAAGGCAGAGAAGCCATTCTGACAGGGATTGCGCTGTATACACCACACCATTTTTCAGAAAATGGGAACATACTAAGAGTTGGGGCGTCACCTTTTCAACAAGGTTCAAATGGCAAATACCACACGAACACTGTGGCATCAGCATGTTAAGGTTATTTGCTGTGGGGAGGTAAGTGGAAGAATTTCATGAGTATTGAAATTTCTCATCAACTTCGCCACCAAATGCATTTTAATACTACTTTTGGAGGTTGACTAAAAAGCATTCAAATTGGAGAATAATAGCTGGAAGGTTATCATTAATCCGAAAGCCGGAAGTGGACGCGGTCACAGAGACTGGCCAGTAATAAAAGCACTTCTAGAAAGCAAAGGATTGCAGTTCGACTTTGAGTTTACCCGAAAGCGCTACCACGCTGTAGAGCTCACGGTGAGAGCCATTAATGAAGGCTATTACAAAATAATTGCCGTTGGTGGTGATGGTACAGTTAACGAAATTGTGAACGGCATCTTTATCCAAAAGGCTATCCCCACTACCAACGTGCTGCTTGGAACCATTGCAGTGGGAACTGGCAACGACTGGGCTAGGACCTACAAATTACCCTGGAACTACACCGACGCCATTGAGGCGCTTATGATGCAACGAGACTTTCTTCAAGATGTTGGGTTGGCCTCCTTTTTTGAAACTAGAGTGCACCACACCCGCTACTTCGCCAACGCAGTGGGAATCGGCTTCGATGGAGCAGTCGGATTTCGCTTCAACCGGCTAAAAGAGTTGGGTAGGAAGGGAAAGTGGCTCTACGTTATGGCACTAGTGCATGCTCTCATTCAGTATCGCTCAACCAGCGTCTCCGCCAAGATTGATGAAAGAGGCATAAAAAGCGAAATATTTAGCGCTACACTTGGTATCGGAAAATTCAATGGAGGAGGAATGCTACAGGTTCCCGATGCTATCTCCGACGACGGGCTATTCGATATGACCATAATTCGTAAGCTCAGCAAGTGGAACGTGCTACGCAACCTACCGATACTCTATAACGGGAAAATATACGAACACCCAAAGATTAGCGTAGTTCGGGCAAAGAGTATTTCAATACACTCCATCCCCCCTATGCCCATGGAGCTCGACGGGGAAGCCGTTGGCCATTCACCCTTTGAGTTTAAGATTGTCCCCAAGTCCATTCGAGTTGTGGTGGGGGCAACTTTTCAGGAGCAGGCAGAGGTGCTACCTAAGCGTTAAGACACTCCTGAAGCAGTAGATTTTTATCGATTGGCACTACACCAACCTTCTCGCATACCAAGCCACCAGCCATGTTGGCAATGGCGGCAATGGCGTCCGGCGCAAGACCGGCAGCAAGGCACAAGCTGGCCGTACTAATAACCGTATCGCCTGCACCAGATACGTCAGCAATCTCACGCATTTGCGCGGGAATAGCATTATAACTCTCTCCATTGCTGATAAAAACACCTAGTTCGGAGAGCGTTATAAACACCAAATTAACTTTCATCCCGGCATGGATTGTCTTGGCTGCCTGAAATATTCCATCAAAATCGTTCTTCTTCAAATCGAGCTTAAGCCCTTCAACCAGCTCTTTATAGTTTGGTTTGAAAAGGGTAACTCCATTGTAGGCAGCAAAGTTCCTCTTTTTAGGATCGACAAGTGTTGGTATTCCCTTTCTGTTGGCTACCTCAACCACGCGACGAATTAATTCCGAGGTAATGGCACCCTTGTCGTAATCTTCAAATACAATAGCATTAACAGAATGATGGTCAACTAAAGAGAGAATATGGTTAGTAAAGGCTAGTTCTATTTCGGGAGTGAGGTTTTCAGTGCTCTCCTCATCAACCCTCAGCAGGTGTTGATTGTCGCTGATGATACGAGTTTTTACAGTAGTTGGACGACCCGGATCAGCAAAAATTCCCTCGTCGGTAAGGCTATTTTGCCTTAAAAGGTCCCGCAGCAGATCGCCCTTAATGTCATGCCCCACCACTGAGCACAGGATGGGTGTTGCGCCTAAAGCTTGAATATTGAGAGCTACATTGGCAGCTCCACCTAGCCGATTCTCCTGCTTTGTGCAAGCCACAATTGGTACAGGTGCTTCAGGCGAAATACGTTCAACCTTACCCCACAAGTAGGAATCAACCATAGCGTCACCGATCACCAAAATTTTGAACTGATTGAATCTTTCAAACAGTTCGGGAAGTTTACTCTTATCCATTCGATTAAAATATGCAATCGCACAAAGTTAATAGAATTAGGAAAAGAGGCAACAACCATATGCTACACTACACCACAAATGCAAAGTGCGCAAGCTTGTGGGCCTGCGCACTTTAAAGGTTTAGGGACTTTAGGTGAACATGCTAGTTGGTAGGCCCACTATCAACTTGGGACTCAATAGCGCTCTGAACCGTAGTTGAAACATTGGAGAAGAAATTGAAACCGGTTTTCGACTCAATGTAGTCAACGGTGGTGCGATACTGTCCCCAGTTATTAGCAATGCTCTGAGTATTTGGCATCCATACGGCAATAACCCGAGTCGAAGATGTCACTCGGCTAGGATCATTGGTACCATTGGGAAGAATAATAATCACCTTCCATGTATAGGAAGGAACTGTTACCTTACCGCTGGCTATGGTTGTGGTTGTTCCTCCATTGCTGCCAGTTCCGCCAGAGCCATAAGGTCCATCAATAATGTAAAGTTCATTCCCAGCATTTGCCAGTGTGCGGCAATAGTTCTCAAGAGCCGCCCATGGTTGCTGGTTGTTAACCGGTGCCTGAGGCATAATATTGGTCATCTTCATGGTATTCGTTATCGCAGTAGTGCTATAGCTTCTGTCGGCAGCAGCGCAAAGATGTCCACGGTCGAATCCGGTGTTCGTGTAATTTGAAGTGGTAACTTGATACCAACCGCTTGGCAATGTTGCATCGGTGGTAAAGGAGCTTGGACGCGAGGCACTTCCCAACCATGCTGTGCTCAAATGCCAGCTCACCCAATTCGCGGTGCCTTTGTCGCGATTATAGGAGAGAGCATACTCACTCTTTACCATAAGATAGTTGGTGTAGTTTGAGGTCGAGGTTGTAGCATTGCTTGGATTTCCCATGCCAATATTGTCGTCGCGAGTAGCAGGACCAGTTGTTCCACCACCACCCGTATCGCCAGATGAATATGGGGAAACCGATACATTGTCGATGTTAATTCTATTAGTTCCACCAGAAACTTTACGAATGTCGATGCGAACGTTTCCAGACTTATTGATGGTGAAGGTAACCGTTGCTAAGCTCGTTGAAGAAGAAGTAATGGTGCTTCCGACCTTGGTCCAGCTGCTTCCACTATTTGTTGAATAGTAAAGTTCCCACGTGCTAGAACCATCGGTTCCATATACTGCATGATTAACGGAAACAGTAGAAATACCAGTGGTATAATCGAATTGAGCCGTCAACTTACCGGTATTGCGAATACGAACTGACTTGGTGTCGTTTTTACGATCGCTCGTAGAGGTACCAACCAGCGCATCGTCGAGATACCAGCTTCCAGTGCTAAAGGTAACCGCACCGGCGGCATATGCAGTTTTCGTTCCCGACTCAAATGTTTCAACCGTTGCGGAAGACGTTGCCTTCATTAAGGTTGAACTTTCATTAGTTACCTGTGGCGTAACTGCATCGTCTTTGGCACAGCTTGCAAATACTGCTGCCATTGTGGCTAAGAGTAATAGTTTTTTCATAGGGTTTTGAATTAGGTTTGCCCAAAACTATGGCGTCAATAAGGCAAAGGCAATAACAAAAAACTGCATTTAGTAAACCCACACTTTTTATGACAATTGTTAACACAATGTTTTCTCAAGGCCAAGTAGTGAATACCGAAGGAACCAATCTCAGGTTATTAAAATGGTGTGAAAGCCATCATACAAGGCAATGCAGGTGGTGTCATATAGAATGAAAAAAGTTAACCTGCCCTGCTCATTGTTATTTAAAGAATAACAAGAAAAGCCAACAGGTAAACTATTGTCGTTGGATAGAATAAAAAAAAGTAAGACTGGATTAGCTTATCGGTAATGAATAAATAAGGAGGAGAAGCACTTCAGTCTACTGACTTCCAATTTTTTTAACCCTATAAAATCGAAATCTTCGCTTCACTCCGACTTGTGACTTTATCACTCCTTACTTGATTCTTTAATCTAAGAAATTATTAAAAGAAAAAGGATGCCAATCCGGCATCCTCCCTCAAAAACTATCTAATCAAAAGAATTTAATGTGGGCCCGTATCGGTTCTTGCCTCAATAATAGCCTGAATAGCCTTTGGAACATTAGAAAAGAAATCGTAGCCAGTTTGGGACTCAATATAGTCAACCGAAGTGCGATACTGACTCCAATCGGTGGTTAATCCAGTTTGGGTATTTGGTATCCAAACAGCAATTACCCTTGTATTTTCATTCACTCGAGCCACATCGTTTTCACCATTTGGGAGAACAAGTATCACCTTCCATGTGTAGGAAGGGACCGTGACCAAGCCATTGGCTATTGTGGTTGTTACTCCACCCAGATCTCCCGAACCACCCGAACCATAAGGGCCTGCTATGATATACAATTCATTACCAGCATCAGTTAACGTTCTGCAATACATTTCCAAAAACTTCCATGTCTGCTGGTTGTTATAGGCAGATTGCGGCATAATATTGGTCATTATAAAGGTGTTCTTCTCCTCTGCAAGGGTGGAATCGCGATCGGAAGCTGGGCATAAGTGTCCACGGTCGAAACCAGAATTGGTATAGTCACTAGTTGAAACATGATACCAACTTGCAGGCAAGGTCACATCAGTGTTAAAGTAGGTTGGACGAGGCACACTCCCATACCATGCGCTGCTCAAGTGCCAGCTCACCCAGTTGGGTGTACCCTTATCTCCATTGTAGGAAAGTGAATACTCCGGCTTCTCCATAAAGTAGTTCGAGAAGTTATCGATCGAAGCAGTGGCATTGGATGGATTGCCCATGGTCATGTTGTTGTCACGGGTTGGCGTAGAGGAGCCATTTTCAACTGAGTAGGTGGTGAACGAAAGGTCGTCAATATCCATTTGATTATCGTTACCCGAAAGCTTCCGGATTTGTAACCGAACATTTCCAACCATATTAACGGTGATCTCCGCCTTTTTCATTTCATAGGCATTGCTTTCCACTGCATTACCTGCAGGATACCAGCTATTGCCCTCATCAATGGAATAAAAGAGCTGCCAAGTACTTGGACCTCCATCTCCATAAACTCCATGGTAAATGGCAACACTACCAACACCATTAGGTAAGTCGAAATTAGTGGTAATCGTGCCAAGGTCCTTTATTCTTATAGCGCTGTGATCGAACTTCCTATCCAGTGAAGTAGAACCAACAACACCATCATCTATGGTCCAGCTGCCTGAAGGAAACGTAACGCTACCACTGTCGTAGCTATCTTTTACTACTCCCTCAAAAGTTTCGAAAGCACCAAATGAGGCAACTATTGTATCACCTGGATTAACAGAAGTTGTAGATGTTTTATCCTTTGCGCATCCAAAGGTTAAAAGGAGGGCAACAAGAATTACAGAAAATCGACTCATAGTTGTTTAGTTATGTGGTAGCGGTCAAAGCTATTCATTCACTGTGTATACGTCAATAACAATAATTGTTTTATGGTAAACCGCTTTATGGGCAAATAAATAGATTTAGGTAAGCAACTATGCAACCTACCCTGCCTCAACTTAGAGTTAATCTAAACAATGAATATGCTAAGCACAAATACCCTGCATTTTCTATACAAATCGTCTAAAACCAAGCAGAATGGTTGGTCAAAAAAAAATATTACAGATCCTAAAAACTAAAAATTAGATGCAGAGCTATTCATAAAGCATAAAAATGAGTTACATTTCAAGCCTCTTAACACAATTAAGCAGTTTTTAACAATGACAATACAAACCGCCCGGTAAACAACAGCCCAATGGATCTTTTAAGCGAGCTGGTATTTATTGTGATGCAGCGGCCCCCACGAGACCTAAATGCGCTTCTCTCCCCAACATCGAAGATGCGCTACTTTTTCGATCTGTTACTCCATGGTGAAGTAACCACTGAAGTCGATGCGGCCCAACGAATCTACGGATCGTCGTCGAAAGATAAGCGCTACCTCATGCTTAAGCGCAACCTCATCAACAAGCTTACCGACATTGTTCTCAGCGCAGAGTATTTCGACAAGAGCAACTACCATAGTATTCGTTTTGAATGCGAAAAAGAATTAACCGTTGCTGCCAAACTCCTTACCCAGAATGTTTTTCACAATGCAGAAAGAATACTGCAGCGAATATCGAACCTCTCGCAACAGTTTCAGCTGGTAGATGTTGAACTATCGTGTCAAAAACTCTACCATCGAATAGCTTCCATGAAAGGTGACAACGCTGAAATTCTCAGAATTGGAGAGCAACTCGAAATCCTGCGCACACTTTCGGGACAGATTGACAAATCACAGGAATGGGTTGAGCTGCTCCAGAGCCGAACGCGCTACTTCATTGGCAAGAGTAGCATTATAGAGCAAGAAGCTGAATCATATGCCGATACCATAGAGGGCTGGATGATTACCACACCCAATGTTTTCCTTCATCTCAACCTCACTCACATTAGAATAATTCAGCTTCTGCAGACCAACAATGCTACGGCGTTAAAGCACAATGTAGAACTATTCAGCTCATTACTCCACTCTAATATCTACCTGTCAACACCTTCATTGATTCTCCTACTACACTACTACCAAGTCCTGCTTTTCCGCATGGAAGGCAGCTGGGAGAATATGCGAAAATCAGTGGAGGAATGTTTGTATCTATCTGAATACAAGGCATTTAATCGTTTCACCATACAAACCCACCACTTCGACCTACTCATGAAGGAAAATAACCTTACTGAAGCTGGAAGAGTGCTGCTAGAGGTGAAGGAGCAACCTCAATTCAATCTCATCTACGATCCCGATAAATCAGGCTGGGCAATCCGCAAGGCCTTTTTATTTTATGCACTGCTATCACAAGACGATCGTGATGGCATTGAGCGTTTTACTCCTGAGTATGCACGAAAGATTGACATCAACACCCTTGGTAACAGCTGCCGCTCCATCTCAAAAGACAAGCAAGGTTATAACACCATGCTGATGCAAATTAGGGTTATACTTATGATGGAACACCATCTAGATGAATTACATAATGAGGCGGAAAATATTAGGGTTTACTACTACCGGCATCTTAGAAACGAGAACTGCAATAGAACAAAAATATTTTCTCGAGCTCTCTACAAGCTACTTCAGGGAAACTTCAACGCAAGGGAGGTGAGCGAGAATATAGATAATTTCAAAAAAAAATTGACTGAACTTGCCAATCACAGAGTTATCGACACCCCTGAGCTTATTCCATACGAACGGTTAGGCGAAATGGTGATTTCAAGAATTCAAAGGCAGCTTAATATCTAAACTCAGCCCAGTTTCATCTAGTAGGGATCAACATCAGGAGAAAAGAAAACGGAACGAAATTCATCACGACCCTTCACCTGCAATATGCACTCTGCAAGCAATTCCTTGGCCTTCGCCGCACTGCGTTCACGCTCAATCTTTATCAAAATATTTCTAATGAAGAAGGTCTGAATCCTAGCCACCACAGGCTCTTCGGGGCCAAGCACCCTTTTTCCAAAAACTTGCCTAAGCAATTCGGCTAACGCATTAGCCGCAGCCTCAGTAACACCACTGCTCCTATGCTTTATACTAATCCGGATAAGTCTGAAGAATGGTGGATAAAGGTATTGCTTGCGCTGCTCCACCTCATTGCGAAAAAAGCCTTTAAAGTTATTATCAATAATGTAGGCGAGAACGGGATGGTCGGGCTGGGTAGTTTGAATAACGACCAATCCCTGCTTCTCCTTTCTACCAGCCCTTCCACTCACCTGCGCCATCAGCTGAAAGCTGCGCTCGTGAGCGCGAAAGTCGGGAAAGTTGAGCATGCTGTCGGCGTCGAGCACTCCCACAACGCTAACCTTGTCGAAGTCGAGTCCTTTGGTTACCATTTGTGTGCCAACCATAACGTCGACCTTATGCTCTTCAAAATCAGAAATAATTTGTTCGTAGGAGCTGCGCGAACGGGTAGTATCCAAATCCATGCGGGAAATGCGCAGTTCGGGAAACAACAGCTGCAGCTCCTCCTCGATTTTTTCGGTACCAAATCCGCGGGTTTTAATGTCGGTGCTGTGACAAGCAGGGCAACGCTCTGGAACCTTAGTGGTAAATCCACAGTAGTGACATACCAGCTGGTTGCCAGCTTTATGGTAAGTAAGGCTCACATCACAATTCTGGCATTTAGGAATATGGGCACACTCCATGCACTCTACGTAGGGGGAAAAACCCCTTCTGTTCTGAAATAGGATTATCTGTTCCTTTTTAGCAATGGCCTGCTCAATAGCTCCTACCAGCTGTGGCGTGAACATGGCTGCCATCTGCTTCATTTTTCTTGCCCGCAACGTATTAGCCAGCTCCGCCTTGGGCAACTCCACATCACGGTGACGGGTGAGCAACTCCACCAGCCCATACTTGCCTGAGATGGCATTGAAGTAGGTCTCCACCGAAGGGGTTGCTGTTCCTAGCAGCACCTTAGCGCCAAAGTTGGCGGCCAGCACCATGGCCGTATCGCGTGCATGGTAGCGGGGTGCAGGATCGTACTGCTTATATGTATTCTCGTGCTCCTCGTCGATAATAACAAGCCCCAGATTGGTAAAGGGAAGAAAAACGGATGAGCGAACACCCAAAATCAAGTCGTAACGATTACCTCCGACACCATCAGTACCGTGTAGCATCCGGTTGTAAACTTCAGTGCGTTGACCATCGCTAAACTTGGAATGGTATACGCCCACCTTCTCCCCAAATACACGGCTTAGCCGTGTGATGATCTGCGTAGTAAGTGCTATTTCCGGCAAAAGATAGAGCACCTGCTTTCCCTCCGCCAGCGTCTTCTTTATGAGATGAATGTAAACTTCGGTTTTCCCACTTCCAGTAACGCCATGCAGCAGCACCACCTCTTTCTGTTCCATTTGGGTAAGAACAGCGTCGTATGCCAACTGCTGAATACCAGAAAGCGAAGCTGCTTCAGAAGAGGCTTCTGTATCCTCGAGCCTGCTAATCTCTCGCTGCTCAATAACAAAGATGCTCTTTTCCCTGCACGCCTTAAGGACACCATAGGATATCTGCGTTTTTTCCAACAGCGCTTTTTGCGTTACACGAAGAGGTTTATCCCATTTTAGCGGCTGCGTCATAGAAATATAAGCAAGCAACAGCCTTTGTTGAGCAGGAGCAGCGCTAAGTTTTTCGAAAAGACCATTAACCGCCTCCTCGCTGCACACATCCGGATGCAAGGCCACTACGCTTTCGGTACGAGGCTTTATGCTCTCCCTAATCGACTCCTCAACCCGAAGGAAATGCCCACCTATCAACCTATTGATTATAGGTAAAGGATTTTTGACTTCCAACTCCTTAGCAAGTTCTTGCACCGTGACATTTTTTTTTCGGGCAACAAGCTGCAGCACCTGTCGCTCCTCATCGGGCAGATCATCATCCACTTCCTCCTCGCGCTCAAGATGGATTCGAGTTTCGCTTTCGAGCTTCATCCCGGCAGGAAGAGCAGCCTTCATTACATCGCCCGGGTAGGCCATGTAGTAGGAGGCAATCCATTCCCAAAGTGCCAGCTGATGCGTCGTTAGTATTGGTTCGCTATCCAGAACCGCCGCTATATCTTTTACCTCATAACCGGTGGGAGGAATTTTGTGAACATTAACTACCACTGCAGAGTATAACTTTTTCCGACCAAACTGCACCACAACCCTTACCCCTTTTACCACCTGCTCTTCTAACTCCACAGGAATAGCGTAGGTATAAGCCTTAGGAACAGGAACAGGTAGAACCACATCGGCAAAAAGCTTCTGCATAACGGTAGATTTCCCCAATTCTAGATAGCCAGCATTTCTGCCAACTTCAGCATTTTCACATTCACATCCTTCTTGTTCTTAATGGTTTGGTTGAATGGAACCTGAACAATCTGGTTATTGGCAATACCCACCATCACACTCTTTTGATCGTCCATTAGCGCCTCAACAGCGCCGGCACCCAGTCGGGAAGCGGTTACCCTATCGAATGCAGAAGGAGAGCCGCCACGCTGAATGTGCCCAAGAACGGTCACTCGCACATCGTACTCAGTAAAGTCTTCCTTTACCTTTTTGGCAATTTCAAAAGCCCCTCCTTGGTCGGCACCTTCGGCAACAATTATAATGTTATTCAGACGCTTACGCTTGCTGTTGTTTTCCAAAAACGACTTCAACTCTGAATATGGCGTTCTGACCTCAGGGATCAGAATGGCCTCAGCACCCACGGCTATTCCACTGCGCAGGGCAATAAAACCAGCATCACGGCCCATCACCTCAACAAAGAAGAGGCGGTTGTGCGAAGCGGCTGTATCACGAATCTTATCGACAGCCTCAACAACCGTATTCAGTGCGGTGTCGTAGCCGATGGTGTAGTCGGTACCGTATAGGTCGTTATCGATAGTACCCGGAATTCCTACAACAGGAAAATCAGGATGCTCCTCGCTAAGTAGGCGAGCTCCCGTAAAAGTACCATCACCACCAATTACCACCAACGCCTCTAGACCCTGCTTCTTAGCATTCTCGTAGGCCTTTTGGCGACCTTCCACTGTCTTAAATTCCATGCAGCGGGCCGTTTTCAGAATGGTTCCACCCTTCTGAATAATGTCGCTCACGTCGGTCACCTTCAAATCGCGAAAATCGCCGGAGATTAAACCAGCATAACCCTCCTTGACGCCCACAACCTTAATACCGTTGAAGATAGCGGCACGGGTCACCGCACGAATGGCAGCATTCATTCCAGGGGCATCTCCACCAGAAGTCAACACACCAATTTTTTTAAACTTTGCCATATTTTCTATTTTTAACATCCATTTTAAAAGCCGATTAAATTCCTCGGCGAATTATTCTTCACAAGCCTCTTTGCCAGCGAATCAAAGCTACGGGGTAACTTTAAACTATTATTTAATCCTAAGCTAAGATTTTCTATTTCACCATTTCTCGGATGGCTTCCGCCACCTGCTCCATAAGCCATAAAGGAGTGCTGGTAGCCCCGCAAACTCCTACAGAAGATACATTGGCAAAAAACTCCGGATGTAACCCACCGGGCGATTCTACAAAAATTGTTTTTGCATTTGCAGCCTTGCACACCTCAAAAAGAACCTTCCCGTTGGAGCTATTTTGTCCAGCCACAAAAACCACCACATCATGCGCCTGAGCAAAAACCTTCAGCTGCGGTCGCCTGTTCGATACGCTACCACACACGGAGTTTACAACCCTTAGCAACGACTCATCGCCACCAACTTCTAGCAAACGGGAGCGAATTGCCTCCGCTAAGATTTGGTATTCCTCGGCATCCATGGTAGTTTGTGAGAACAGAACCATTGGATTAGAAAAGTCTAGGTGAACAACGTCATCAACACCACCAATAATTATGGCTTCATTGCCTGCATTTCCAGCTAAACCTAAAACCTCCGGATGACACTTTTTCCCGTAGATAACCACATGCCCGCCTACATTTTTCATCTCGGCATAGGCATCGGCCACCCGCTGCTGTAGCTTAAGCACTATTGGGCAG
>DATKVT010000144.1 GCA_035529935.1 Williamwhitmania sp.
TCGCCTGTATTTTGCAGGACAAACAAAATGATACAGTATAACAGTTACATTATGGCTTTTATGTATATAGTCACTCACATAACAAAAATATAATTAATTTTCGAAGCAGAGCTTCGAGGAATTAGACCTAACGAGATTAAATGCTGCATGCAGATTATAAGCATGTTCTGCATGCGATATGCTGGTTTGTATTTTTAGTCGGTTAGCAATGATTGATAATAATAATGCAAGATTCTGGATATGCCTCCAAAAGTCAGGTGAAAGGAAAAAAGGCTGAGTTGCGATTTAAGGATATTGATAAATTTTATGATGCGCAAATAGGCACCTTGAAGAGAAAGAAGAACAAAAAGTAGTGCTCATGGCTGCCAATCTTAATTTCATTGCCAAACTTCATCCTAGATTGTTTAACCCATTAAAATAAAGAGTAAAAACCTTCTAATATTATTTCAATATGGCAAGAGTATTTATTACAGGCTCATCAGATGGACTGGGCTTAATGGCAGCGAAGTTGCTGGTTGCCGAAGGTCACAAGGTAGTGCTGCATGGCAGAAATCCTCAGCGTGCTGAGGAAACACTCAGAGCGGTATCTGGAGCCGAAGCAGCAGTTTATGGTGACTTGTCGAGCATTGACGAAACCAAAGAGTTGGCAAAGCAGGTAAATAATCTTGGTGCTTTTGATGCCATAATCCACAATGCAGGCGTTGGTTTTCGTGGACCACACAAAGAGGTTACGGCTGTGGGGATACCCACCATTTTCGCCGTAAATTCGCTGGCTCCATACATCCTTACCTGTTTAATTAATAGACCTAAACGTTTGGTATACGTTAGCTCTGGCCTACATCGAGGTGGCGATATCTCCCTGAAAGACCTGTTTTGGGAAGCACGCCCATGGAATGGATTTAACGCCTACAGCGACACCAAGCTCCACAACCTGATTCTGTCAATGGCCATAGCCCAACGCTGGAAAAATGTTTTATCCAACGCCATTGAACCGGGATGGGTTGCAACCAAATTGGGCGGTGCAGAAGCACCCGATAGTTTGGAAGAAGGATACAAAACGCAAGCGTGGCTTGCCACCAGCAACGATAAGGAGGCCATGGTAACTGGAGGATACTTCTTCCACAAGCGACCTAAAGAATTTCAACATGCAACGGCTATCTCTGAACTACAAGATAAGCTGATACGGGAATATGAGCGTATTTCAGGTATTCCTTTCCCAACCTATTAGCTAGGAATATTGAATTAAGGAAAAGAGTATTATTCCAATCGAAAACAAATGGAAAAAATGAATATTGGATGGATAGGCCTTGGAAATATGGGTATTCCAATGGTGAAGCGGCTTATTGGTTCAGGCAGTCAGGTAAGTGTGTATAATCGCACCAAAGGCAAGGAAAATCTGCTAAACAATGAGAAAATAGATGTTGTTTCCTCCCCGCACGAATTAGCTATAAACTCAGCAGTCATCTTTATCATGGTGTCGGACGATAAAGCCGTAAAAGAGGTATTTATGGGGGTGAATGGACTGCTTGCTGGTGAGAGTACAGATAAAATATTTGTAAACATGAGCACCATATCGCCCGACACGAGCCGGGAGATGGAATTGCAATGCAAACAAAAAGGTTGCAGCTATCTCGACGCCCCTGTTTCAGGTAGCGTAAAGCAAGCTGAGGATGGTTCTTTGGTTATTATGGTGGGTGGAAACAAGCTCGCCTACGAAAAAGTTAAACCGCTATTCGACAGCTTAGGAAAACTTACGCTGCATCTTGGTCAATGTGGTGCAGGAAACTCCGCTAAGCTAGCAGTGAATACGCTGCTTGGCATCATCACGCAAGGATTAGCTGAGGTTGTTCTATTTGCAGAGCAGATGAACGTTAACCCGGAAGATTTACTCAACATTTTGGCCAACGGTGCCATGGGAAGCCCATACATTAAGATTAAGGGTGAAGCCATGCTGAAAGAAAACTTCCAAGCAGCGTTTGCGCTTAAGCACTTGGCCAAAGATTTGAGGCTGGCAAACAGTTGCGGATTAAGCTCACCCCTTGGAAAATTGGCGTTCAATTCGTTTGAAGCGGCCAATGCTAAAGGGCTGGGCGAAGAGGATGTAGTTGCGATTAAGCGTTATTTACTATCGACTGATGACTATTAGAGCATTAAAATGACCTCAATACCGGAGGTGGAAGCAAAAAAGAAAGGGGAAGTTTCGGCGGAATTGCCAAACCTTTCCCTTTCTTCTAATATAAATATGTTCAACTACTTGATGAGCACCATTCGCTTTGTTTCAACGTAGTTATTGCTCTTTAGAACCAAGAAATATACACCAGCGCTCAAAGTGGTAGGCATAAAATCTACCGTATAAACACCTGCAGATTTTTGGCCATTTGCCAAGGTTGCGATAGCCTTACCCTGTGTATCCAAAACAAAAACCTGAACATTTGCAGTCTGTGCCAGTGAATATTGAATTTTCGTGATATCGGAGAATGGGTTTGGGAAATTCTGCTCAAGGGAAATACCAGTGGTGGTAACAACATCATTTATACCAGTTGTCGATTGTGATTCGTTGTAGGCAGTATAAATAAGTTCGGCAATAGAGTGCGCCGATTCCTCAAATAAGTGGTTTGTAATATTACCCAACTTTGCCCACATGGCAGCGATGTAGACATCCCCATAGGAAGAGTCAAGCGCCTTGGCATAGTTGTCCGATTTCAAAACTGTGTCGATGTAGGTGTGGCTATCGTAGATATAGTTGAGAATATACTGCTGAACATCCGGAATCAACGAGATAGATTCTGCCGTGTAGTTGAAATCATAGATGTGGGCATCAACCATATCTGACTCATAGCGAGAGTGAATACCGTAATTCCCTGAAAGTTGACCGTTGTAGTTGGATGTAATATGCAGCGGCATGTGTCCATCGCCCACATAGTGCCCCATATCGGCGGCAGTAAGCACGGCCTTATCTAAATCGCCTCGACGGAAACAGGATACCAACGTATCGTAGGTAGTTTTGGTTGCCCAAGGCAGAATACCCCAGTCGTAAACATTGGCAGAGCTATATTCAGCAATTGCTTGAGCCAACGTATTAGGTAACACACCACTGTTGTTAAACTCGGTATAGTTCTCAATGTCGATGTAGTGCTTGGGAGCCTCATTGGGATCTGAACTCTTGCGGTTATCGGCATCGGAGGCATGCGATGCCAAGGTGGATGACCAGCTGTCGAACTGGCTCAACGCATCGTTAAAGAAAAAAGTGACATGCGAGTTAATACTCTTGTGCCCTTTAGACCCCCAACTGGAAAGAACAAGAACAATGGCAATAACTGCCAGCGATTGAAAGAGAGTTTTTTTCATCTGCAATTTTAAAAAGAAAAAGGACGACAATATACAGCTATTTTTCCTTTTGAACGGTGATAGTGGCGAAAAGTTTAACCGCTAAAAGATAGAAGTTTACACCTGCCTATTTAACAATAGGTTAACGTTAAAATAACATAAAAATAGCTGTGCCCTATTGCACCTTTGGGCCAAGACGGAGGCTATGCCACGGCCGAATTTCCTCCCAACTACTCACCCGCTTAACTCCTGGAAGATTGGCCTGATAAATATTCCAAGGCCTGTTCATTAATGCAACATCTACCTTCTGCTCAACGGCAAGATACTTAGCCATGGCATAGGAATCTTCAATGGCCAACTCAAAATTCATTGCTGTAAGCGCCGATAGCGGTTTGGCAATGGTCATATCCATTTCGGGTCGGTTATACTTATCCACCACCATAAAGTGATCGTAAGGAATGGATAGACTCTGCAGCCATTCAAGCGTTGCCTCGTAAGCTGCAGTAATTCGGCCGGTAACAATGGCTATTTCGAGCCCAGTTTGGTTCCAAGCCCTTAGCGTTTCCACAGCCCCTTCCAATGGCTTAAATTTTAGTATCTCCTCGCGTGTATGCACTAAATGAAAGAAATGGTCGAACTGTGCTTGCGATAGCCCGAAGGAGACGCGAAGATCAAAGGAGGTAAGCTCCTCAAACTTACGTTCAATGCCAAACTCACGTTTAATAATGGCGATATAGGAACGGGTGCTCTCTGCCAGCACGTCATCACAGTCAATGTATATCATAGCTCAAAAAAATGTTGGGGAGGCAAAGATAGTGGAAAGAAATAACTTGGATAAAATTGCCCAGAAGCAAGCAATGATGGAAACTTGATGAAATGAAAAATAGCAATGATGAAACTGTGTCATTATCCAGCGATGCAGGACCTTGTCATAGAAGGAAATAAACCACATACTGCGTTTCCACAAGAGGCTGAATCCTTCTAACTTTATTTAACGCCATTTTCTGGCCATTCCCTTCGTTTAATACATTCATTTTGCTATTTTTGCCGCGTATTTAAATTAATACAACAATTTTCGAGCCTCAAGGATGGCCTAATACGACCAGCTCTATGAATTTTAACTTTCTGCGAAATTGGATTATTGCTATAATCGATTGGTTTTATAAACCATTCAGGAAATACATTCCCCTTGAAACTTTTCGGTATGCGGCCTGTGGTGGAGGAAATATGGTGCTCGACACGATTCTCTACTTCATAAGCTATAACTTCATTTTAAAGAAAGAACCTGTTGATCTTGGTTTTACAACCGTGGCACCGCACATCGCAGCTTTCATTATGGCTTTTTGTATCTCCTTTCCTACAGGGTTCTTGCTTAACAAGTATATCACCTTTATTCAGTCAGAACTTAAGAGCAAAATACAGTTGTTTCGCTATGGTGTAATTGTTGTTGGCTCCATCCTATTTAACTTTGTTCTGCTGGAACTATTTGTGGAGTATTTTGACTTCTATCCCACTCCTTCAAAAATGCTTACCACCGCAATCATAGTGGTGTTCAGCTACTTTTCGCAGAAATACTACTCTTTTAAGACCGATAACAAAGGGCACATCGTTATATATGAGCACTTTTCAAACGAACCTGCATTGGAGTTAGACCCAGAGCAAATTGCAGATACGGTTGGAAATCCCGATGCCATATAATTTTCAATAAAATGCTCTCCTCTCCATCGAACGAAGATTTTGGTAGTAGCCAACCGGTTGCCGTTTGGCTGCGTGACTTCTCCGGAGAGTTAACATACAGCGCCTCGCGAAGCAGCGGTGCCGGCGGACAAAATGTGAATAAGGTGAACTCCAAGGTGGAGCTAAGGTTTAGCATTACGGACTCCTTGCTGCTTTCCGCTACTGAAAAAGAGATAATGGTAAAGAAGCTGGGCGGAAGGGTTACTGCTGCCGGTGAGCTGCTCATTGTTTCGCAGGAGGATCGTTCGCAGCTAAAAAACAAGGAAATCTGCACAGCCAAGTTTTATGAGCTTCTGCAGCAGCTATTTACCCCTCGCAAAAAGAGGCGCCCCACCAAACCCTCCAGAGCATCAAAGGAAAAACGTCTTGATAAGAAAAAAGTACAATCGTTAAAAAAAGTTCTTCGTCGCAAAAACGACTTCTAAACCAATAGGTTCAAAGTGGAAAACATCCAACCTGATATAAAGATACTAACAGAGCTAACAACCATGCCCATGCCCTTTGGCAAGTATAAGGGCAGGTTGATTTGCGACCTGCCGGAGGGTTACCTTGTGTGGTTTAAGCAGAAGGGATTTCCTCAAGGACGATTGGGTGTTTTGATTGAAACGGCCTACGAAATTCAACTTAACGGGTTAGAATTCTTGCTCAAGCCATTGAGGAAAAAGAGGCAGTGAAGAGATTAGGCTAATAGGCTGTTAGGATTATTAGGAAACGGGCACCTTCGTTAGTTGAGCGACTTCGGTATTCCGACTGTTCTATTTGTTTGTGGATGAAAACCATTGAGACGCACGATCATGCGTCTCTACATTCGGTTGAATTTTCTTAATTCTTTAAATCCTCTGACTTCCGTTTAACTTCTCTATTTAATACCTTTTTGCCATTGCGGTGCATGGTAGGTTTGGTGCGTTGAGCAATCTTACGAACGTGCACCGCCACCACTATGGCCACTTCCTGTCCGGGGGTTGACACCCCCGGCTACAAACATGCCACCTCTTCGAGGTGGTCAATCTAGGCACGAAGCTGTGGATTGCGGTGCATAGAAGGCAAAGTTTAGCGCTTGCACTCTAAATTGCCTTTACCATGGGCTAACGTCCATGGCTATTCATATTGAACCGCTTCGCGGTTTGCCATTTTAATGTTTTGTGCGGGGAAATAGCAGAGACGCAAAATTGTGCGTTTCTACAATCTGTTGACATCTTTAATCCGGTAGTGGCCGGATCTGTGCTGCGACTTCCTATAACTTCATCCTATTCGTTTAACTTTTTGCCATTGCGGTGCATGGAGGTTCGGTGTGTTGAGCAACCTTACAGACGTGCACCGCCAACACTATGGACACTTCCTGTCCGGGGGTTGACACCCCCGGCTACAAACATGCCACCTCTTCGAGGTGGTCAATCTGGGCACGAAGCTGTGGATTGCGGTGCATAGAAGGCAAAGTTTAGCGCTTGCACTCTAAATTGCCTTTACCATGGGCTGACGCCCATGGCTATTCATATTAAACCGCTTCGCGGTTATTTCTTTGGGCGAAAAATTTTTCGCCCCTACAATCGGTTAAATTTACATATCACCACAAAGGAGACGCACGATCGTGCGTCTCTACATTCTTTTAATTCTTATACCTTCCTATACCTTCTTCCCATTCTTTTAACTTCCTTTACTACTGAATCCTCTTCACCTCCAACGCAACCTCTCCTTTCGCCTTCACCTTCACCCTAAAGGCGTCGGGAATGAGGTCGATTTGGTCAATTGCCAGCTCGGTAATCTTACCATTCAGCTCCAAGTTGGGGATATTTCGGTTCCGAATTAGGTTTCGGTTAATCTCCGCCAAGGTTTTGGTAAGCTCATCACCCACAGGAAAAACCATTGCCCTCCTCACCGACTCCAGAATGGAGCTTTTAAAGAGCCACGAAGCAGTGCGATGGAGAATATTGCTCGTTTGCAGCTCGTAGTCAAGGTTTACCATTTCAACACTATTGGTTGCATGGTTGTAGCGTGGAATGCCCTTAAAGTATATCCAGCCATTGAGGCTACCCTCCAGCTGTGTTCCTATCACCATTTTATCGCCGCTTCCGTAAATACGCAAGCTATCTACCTTAACGGTTCTGCGTCCCTGGCTAAACGATTTTCCAACCACCCCATTGGCAAAAAGCATTTCAGCCTCCTCAAAGGGAACGTCCACGCCAAAGTTGATGTTCACGTAGCGGTCGGCATCGTTACCGGCAACCAGCTGTGGTTTTGGAGCGTCGAGCCAGAGATCGGGCGATTGCTTATCGATTACAACCTCCGATACAGCCTGCAGTCCAATGGTTGTTGACACCAGGCTATCGGTAGATGTAAAGGATGAAATGGAGACCTTTTGAGGCACTAAAACCAGCCATATGTTGTAGTCGGGGTTAACTAGAATGGGCTTTTTAACAAATGTAGTTAGCTGATCCACAACGGCCGTGAGGCTAATACAGTCACCAAAATTTTCGTCGATCTTGTTGCAGATATCCTGCTTTGCCCTGCTCAAAGCCTTGTCGGCAATGAAGGAGGCAGGCAGCTGCAGCCGTCCGACTCTAGCCTTGGGCTCCGACAGCCAGGTATAGCCTGTCATGGTGGTTTTCGGCACCATGCTCCAGTCCTTGCCAAAGGTGAAGGTTGTAGTAAATGTCATGGCCAGTTCACCTTCCAGCTCCGAGGATAACGAGTAGCCCAGCAACCCAACACTTGCGCTCACCCATGCCCTGATGGGAACGCTATAGGTGACCGAATTTCCGGAAAAGGAGGCCGTTATGGGTTGAATTTTCCAAACCTTCACCTGCATGTTTTCGTAGGAGCTACCCCTATCTTCATAGATGAGCCCATCCAAGCGATGGTTGATGGAGGCCAGCAGCTGCGCACGGTTAAACGAAACGGGAATGGCTACCGTGGAAACCGAGGTGCCCAGATCGGTGAGCTTGTACGATTCGTTGGGCTTTGGAATGTTGGTGGTAACGGAGCAACCGGCAACCAGAATGGCCAACATAACCCCTAAAGACACTTTTACTACGACAGAGTTCATTACAATAAAATTGTAGCACAAAAGTATGGGAGTTCAGGGAAGAATTGTGGTTGATTGAAAATTAAATGCTAAAATTTTGTTTTTATAATGGTTGTCCTATAAATATTTGCTGTACCCTGCAGCGTAACTTAGTGCTCGAGGCTCCGTAGGAGCCAAACGTTGGTAGCACATTGTTTGAAGAGGCGTTGGCGCTCCGTAGGTGCGCAACAAATTTCTTTTGTCCAGTGATTTGAATAGGATAGTTTGCGCACCTACGGAGCGCTAACATTATATGATTGCTTTTTCTACCAACGTTAGGCCTCTACGAGGCCGTTGATATTCGTTTGATTCGATTTTGCTGTTAAATACCGTTGAAGAACCCAAACTATGGCACTCGTGTAAACACAGTCGCTTTCAATGAACCAACGAGAATAGCTACATTGAACTCTCATTTTAGATAACCATCAAACTAATGGTTGACAAAACCGTTACTCTGAAAAGCTGAGATATGAAATTTTCCTCCCCTTTGATACACGGAACGCTGGTTAAGCGATACAAGCGGTTTTTGGCCGATGTTACCCTCGATAGCGGTGAGGTGGTGGTGGCGCACTGCACCAACTCCGGCTCCATGAAGAGCTGTTTGGAGAATGGTGCGGAGGTTTACCTCTCCCCGGCTGCCGACCCTAACCGCAAAACGCGCTTCACCTGGGAGATGATTAAGATAGATGGCAGCTGGGTGGGCATCAACACCGCTAACCCCAACCAGTTTGGCTACGAAGCGCTGGTTAACAACCTCATTCCCGGACTACAAGGCTACACCGAGGTTAAGCGCGAAGTGACCTTCGACGACAGCCGCTTCGACCTATACGCACGGAATGCAAGCGAGGCGTGCTTTGTGGAGGTGAAGAATGTTTCGCTCAAGGATGGTAACCTAGCCATGTTTCCCGACGCCGTTACCACCCGTGGACAAAAGCACCTCGAAACGCTGGTCAAGGCAAAGCAGCAGGGTTATAGAGCAGCCATGCTTTACATTATTCAACGTACCGACGTGGAGGCCTTTGCTCCTGCCGCCCACATTGACCCACAGTATGCCCGCAAGCTGAAAGAGGCCATTGCGCAGGGTGTAGAAGTGTTCCCGCTAATGGTGGCTGTGTCACCCACCGAGATTAAGGCCGTAAAGCTGCTGGAGATGAAACTATAGTCCACCAAAGTTGTTTATCCATTGGCCATGACAACAAAACAAGTGCTACCTTTCTGAAAATTTAGATGGAATGAAGCTCTACATTAAAAATATGGTTTGCCCTCGCTGCATTATGGCGGTGGAGCAGGAACTCAACCGAATGGGTGTTGCCCCTGTGTCCGTTTCCCTGGGCGAAGTTATATTGGACGCTCCGTTCACCGATGAGCAGCGTGAGGACTTTTCGCACAACCTTACCAAGCTGGGGTTTGAGCTGCTCGACGATACGCGCCACCGGATTATTGAGCAAATAAAGAACATTGTAGTTGAGAACATTCACTACCGCAGCGGAGTAAACGGGAATGAGAACTTTTCCGACATCATTGCCCACAAGCTCCACCGCGACTACTCCTACCTCAGCAAGCTATTCTCGGAAGTGGAGGGAAAAACCATTGAGAAGTATATTATTGCCCAAAAGGTGGAGAAGGTAAAGGAGCTGATTGTGTACGACGAGCTGTCGCTGAGCGAAATTGCCGATAAGCTGGGCTACAGCAGCGTGGCACACCTCTCCAGCCAGTTCAAAAAATCCACCGGCCTCACCCCAAGCCACTTTAAGCAAATGGGCAACCAAAGCCGAAAACCCCTCGATTCCATTTAGCCAACCGTAACGAGAATAGAAAAGTAATACACACCCTAGGGGCGTAGCCCCGAAATCTTCATAACTGCAGAGCAGCATACTCTAAGGGCGTAGCCCCGAAATCCTCATAACTGCAGAACAGCAGCGTCCCCCTAGGGGCGTTAGCCCTGAAATCTTTGTATTTCGCATAAATCATCGTATCCCAGGGGCGTAACCCTGATCTCTTCGTAACAACAGAGCAGCAGCATACCCCCAGGGGCGTAGCCCCGAAATCTTCGTAGCAGGAAGCCATTAACCTAAACCAGAGGGGCGTAACCCTGATCTCTTAGTAACAGCAGAGCAGCAGCATACTCCAGGGGCGTAACCCTGATCTCTTCGTAACAACAGAGCAGCAGCAGACCTCCAGGGGCGTAGCCCCGATATCTTCGTAACAGCACAGTAGCAGCATACCCAGGGGCGTAGCCCTAAAATCTTCGTAGCAGGAAGCCATTAACCTAAAGCAGAGGGGCATTAGCCCTGAAATCTTTGTAATTCGCATAAATCATCGTATCCTAGGGGCGTAGCCCCGATCTCTTCGTAACGGCACAGTAGCAGCATACCTAGGGGCGTAGCCCTAAAATCTTCTTAGCAGGAAGCCATTAACCTAAAGCAGAGGGGCGTTAGCCCTGAAATCTTCGTAACGGCATAAAATCATTGGACGGTAGGAGCGATTGCACAAAAATCTTCGTAATTTGCACTAAATCATCATTTCGCAGGGGCGATAGCCCCGAAATCTTTGCAGGAAAACATTAACCTAAACATAGGGGCGCAGCCCCGACATACGAACCATAGCAAACACCTACACCCAGCTATACACTCAATTCGTTTTCGCCGTGAGAGGCAGAGAGAACCTAATTAAAGAATCATTTCGAGATGAGTTAGAAAAAGTTATGTGTGGCATCATTGGTAACCATAAGTGTAAAACATACGCCATATATTGCAATCCCGACCATACACACATTTTTGTAGGGATGCATCCAACCCTTGCACCCTCAAAATTAATGGAACAGGTAAAATCGGGGTCGTCTAAGTGGCTCAACGAAAAAAAATACCTTCCCGGTAAATTTGCGTGGCAAGATGGCTTTGGGGCTTTTACCTATTCCAAATCGCACATCGACAATGTGGTAAAATATGTTTTAAACCAACCCAACCATCATAAAAAACAATCGTTCAGGGAAGAGTATTTGTTGCTGCTTGAAAAATTTGAAATTGATTATGATGAAAAATATTTGTTTGAATGGTACGATTAGGAAAGATATCAGGGCTAACGCCCCTCTTTATTTACGCAATTCCCCTTGCTATTAAGATGGCGGGGCAACGCCCCTTGATTGAGCCGAACAATGAAATATAAATGACAGCAAACGACCAAACGCAATTGGGGAACACCCTTTGGAGAATCGCCGACGAATTGCGTGGAGTAATGAATTCGATTCCATTAAGCCAACCGTAAGTGAGAATAAAAAAATAATGCAAACAATAGGGGCAATAGCCCCGATATCTTCGCAACAGTAGAGCAGCAGCATACCCTATGGGCGTAGCCCCGATATCTTCGTAACGGCACAGCAGTAGCCATACCCTTAGGGGCTTTAGCCCTGATATCTTCGTAGCAGGAAGCCATTTCCATATTGCAGAGGGGCGTAGCCCTGACATAAGAACCAAAGTAACCACCCACACATGGTTACTCACTGAACCACCTCTTAACCCTGTCGGGGTTACATTCGTGCGTGAGATAGTGGTTGCTTGTTGAAATCACATTCGGTTTACATTCCTAGCTATTCCAAACCCCGTCAGGGTTTTCCGCCGGATGGAGTAACCACCTTTGCCCCCATCCCTTCCACCTTACTATCGGCTTTTTGCTATATTTGCTCTTGGGCTTGCTTTCGCTTTACACACAAGGCAGGGAAATAGATAACCATTGATACTTGCATTGAAAATCTTTACCTTTGCAAAAATATTCTAATATGAGCACCATTGAATTAAGGCATATAATCAATGAATACCTCACTCATATTGATGATGCATCGTTCTTGAATGCCATTAAGACTATCCTTGAATCTAATGTCGCAGAGGGACCATATAAGCTTTCTGACTACGAGAAGAAAAGAGTTGAAGAAGGAAGAGAACAGCTCAAAAAAGGTGAAACCATCTCCAATGAATCTCTAAATTCTGAGGTAGACCAATGGCTAAGTACAAAATAGAATGGTCAATTGAGGCAAGGTCAGATCTATTTGATATTCTCGACTTTTACTATCGAAGGAACGGTAATGCAAATTATAGCCGAAAGCTCAACTCTAAAATTAAAAAAAGCATAGCTCTTATTGCCAAAAATCCATCGATTGGATTGTAAACAGACATTGACTCCGTAAGAGCTCTTGTGAAAGGTGACTATCAAATAATTTATGAAATTATTGAAGCTATCATTCTGATTGTAATGGTTTGGGATTGTAGACGAGATCCCGATAATAAGATAATCACCTCCCGAACGAAATAATATTCTACTAGCCACATTTGCAAATCTAGGGTGGCGAGTACAATGCTCCTCAAACCTACAAATGACTCCCACCACTACTTCTCGAAGAATATGCGGAGATTACACCCAGCATTCGCCGCAATATGTGCGGAGATTATTTTGAAGTGATGGGAATTTGCCCTATATTTACCGCAAAATGTGCGGAGAATGAAAGTCTACATATACGAAAATGAGGATTGGCCCAATTTCAAATGGGATAGCGAATTGCTGCTACCACTATTGGGAAAAGTTCGTAACCATCAGGGAAAGCTAATAGGCAAAATGGAATCCCTTGGGTTTGAGCTAAAAAATGAAGCGGTATTGGACACCTTAACCCTCGATGTCATAAAATCGTCTGAAATTGAGGGTGAACTATTAAATCCTGAGCAAGTACGCTCCTCTATTGCACGCAAGCTGGGAATGAATATTGCAGGTTTAGTTCCCTCCGATAGAGAGGTAGACGGAGTTGTAGAGATGATGCTCGATGCAACACAAAGCTTCAATCAACCCCTGACCAAGGAGAGGCTATTTAATTGGCATTGCTCGCTCTTTCCTTCCGGCAGAAGTGGAATGTATAAGATTATCGTGGGGAACTGGAGAGATGATTCTACCGGACCCATGCAGGTTGTGTCAGGAGCACTTGGGAAAGAAAAGGTTCACTACCAGGCACCAAGTGCAACAAATTTAGGGAAGGAAATGAATTCATTTCTTGAATGGGTAAATAGCAATAACATTCAAGAACCTGTGATAAAAGCGGGTATAGCTCATTTATGGTTTGTAAGCCTGCACCCCTTTGAAGATGGAAATGGTAGAATAGCCCGTGCCATTACAGACATGCTTCTTGCAAGGGCCGATGGAATTCCTCAGCGATTCTATAGTATGTCTTCACAAATTCGAGCCGAAAGAAAAGGGTACTACGGCATTCTAGAGAAAACACAAAAAGGTTCACTTGACATAACAAAATGGCTCAATTGGTTCTTAAGCTGCTTGCAAAACGCTCTTGACTCGTCGAATAGTGAGCTTGAGAAGGTAATCTACAAGCATAAATTTTGGAACAAGAACTCCTCTAAGCTTCAAAATAAAAGACAAGAATTGCTCTTGACTAAGCTTCTTGATGGATTCGATGGAACGCTAACCTCATCAAAATGGGCTAAAATCGCGAAATGTTCTGCTGACACAGCATTGCGAGATATTCAAGATTTAATGAGCAAGGGCATTCTTAAAAAATCGGAAGGTGGAGGGAGGAGCACAAGCTACGAAATAAACGAACTTTAGGAATAATAATACCCACTACTTAAGCCATAAATTAAACCGCCGCCTCCTACCTTGCTATCTGCTTCATGCTATATATTTTTAAGAAACATGTATTGCAAAGGTCTCAAATCATATCTCACAAAAACTTGTGTGAAACTGAAAAATTACATTTACCTTTATAATACAAATCTAAAACACCTCCAAACAATAGCGTTTTTTAATACTTTTTTCAATGCAAACAATGTCCTATAGCAAGAGTGCTGCTTTAATTCTTTTCCATTTATTTCTTTTCCAAAATATTTATAGCCAGGAGAACTATACAGCTGGATATATTGTATCCAATAAAAATGATACCCTGCACGGTTTTATTGACTATCGTAATTGGGAGAAAAATCCACACCATATTTATTTCAAGGAGAAATTAACCGATGAGAAAGTTGAATTTCTCCCAACGGAGATTAGGTCATTTAGCGTTTCGGACGAAGTATATGTTGGTGCAATTGTAAATAGTGAGATTAGCCCGTTTTTGCCATACAAAATAGACAATCGTTCTGATTTAAAATTTGAGGTAGACACAACTTTCCTACAAACCATAATTGGAGGAATAAAGAGCTTATACCTATATAAGAATAATTCGGGAAAGACCCAGTTTTACATCAAGGTGGGACCCACCTATGAGTTGCTCATATACAAGATGTATCAAGAGAAATATTATCATGCAAGGTTAGCCTATACATACACCATGGTGAATCAACAATATCTTAGTCAATTAGCTTCTTATCTAGGAAATTGTCCTTTAGTTAGTGAAATGATTAAGAATACCACCTATAGCCGAAAGGACATCGAGAATCTATTTTTCATCTACTATAAATGTGAAGATGCTAAAATTGAATTCCAAAAAAAACCGGATAATGGTTCAATGAAGGTTGGTATCATTGCTGGAATATCAATAACATCTTTAAAATTTCGTAGCGAGTATAGTTCACCGTATGCTCCTCCACTATATACTAATTTCAAAAATTCTGTAAATGTTTCCGGTGGAGTCTCTTTTGATTTTGTTCTTGCAAGGAATTTAAAAAAGTGGTCATGGTGTAATGAACTATTGTATTCATCGTATAAGTTTAACGACCATTTTAACGAGAATGGCTACTCCACAACTTATATTAACCTTGAGTATACCTATCTTAAAATAGCAAGCATGGTTCGCTATCGATATCCGATAGGCAAATACACCTTGTTTTTTAACGGTGGATTCACCGCTGGCTACGCAATTAAATCAACTAACTATAGAAGAGTTGAATCGGAGTTGTATGGTATAGAAATTGGGAAAGCGGTGGATTCACCGCGGAATTTTGAAGAGGGATATACCTTGGGCCTAGGTGGTGAAGTTAAACGGTACTCGGTTGAGCTGATGTATGAGGCTGGGGCTGGTGCTTCAAACATAAGTGGTTTAAATAGATACTATATTCTTGTTGGTTATCGGTTCTAATATGGACCTCAATTGTATAGATACATTGGAAGAAACGGTAGCATATTAGCTGTATGGAGTAACCGCATTTACCACCACCCCTCCTACCTTACTATCGGCTTTTTGCTATATTTGCTTGTGGGCTTGCCTTAGCTTTACACACAAGACAGGGAAATAGATAACCATTGATACTTGTATTGAAAATCTTTACCTTTGCAAAAATATTCTAATATGAGCACCATTGAATTAAGGCATATAATTAATGAATACCTCACTCATATTGATGATGCATCGTTCTTGAATGCCATTAAGACTATCCCTGAATCTAATGTCGCAGAGGGACCATATAAGCTTTCTGACTACGAGAAGAAAAGAGTTGAAGAAGGAAGAGAACAGCTCAAGAAAGGTGAAACCATCTCCAATGAATCTCTAAATTCTGAGGTAGACCAATGGCTGTTTGCAATCCCAGCCACACACTGAACCACTAACGCAAGACCAACTCTTATTAGACAGATTTAAGTCACCGTTCATATTATGATGATGCAATAGGTGCATAAACGATAATCAGCTATATTTGCCTTATGATGGATCGGAAGGACCTTGAGAACAAATTGAGAAATTTGAAACCCATACTTTCAGACAGGTATGCTGTTGAAAGGATTGGATACTTTGGCTCATACTCAAGGAACGAACAATCGGAGAAGTCGGATATTGATATACTTGTGGATTTTCAGAAACCGATTGGTTGGGAATTTTTTGACTTACAAGAATACCTGGAGCAAGAATTGAAAATAAAAGTTGACCTCGTTTCCATAAAAGCGCTAAAGGAGCAGCTGAGGGATACCATACTGAAACAAGTTCGGTACGTATGAATCCTTCAAAGCGCCAATACGACTTCTATCTGGAAGATATGCTAACCTCAATGCTCAGAATTGGTGAGTATATCGGTAAAAGGGACTTTGTTGAGTTCAAGCAGAGTTACATGATTGTGGATGCCGTTGTTAGAAACTTTGAAATAATTGGCGAAGCATCAAAAAACATACCCGAAGAAATTCAGAAAAAACATCCAGAAGTCCCTTGGAAAAAAATGTATGGATTGAGAAATCTCATTTCTCATGAATACTTTGGTATTGATTACGAAATGATATGGCAAATAGCAACCGTAAACCTGCCGCAAAACGCAATTGATTTACGCAAGATTATCGAAGCAGAAAAGTAAGAACAGAACCATCTCTTAACCCCGTCTGGGTTATCTGCTGCATGTGGAGTAACCACCTTTACCACCACCCCTCCTACCTTAATACAGGCTTTTTGCTATATTTGCTCTAGGGTTGGTTCACACTAATGAGGATGTCTGACCTGTCTACTGGCGGTTTTGTGTGAGTTGAAGGTATTAATGAATTGCCTAGACAAATAAACGAGCATATTAGATTAACAAAGTACAAATGAGTTTTAGAGTGTCATTGAAATGGAGACCGATTGGTATACTTGTTATTTTGCTTTCGGTGAATTATTGGAGTTGCTATGCACAAAGACCTTGCAATAGAGATGTGAATTCTGCTGACCTAGCAATAAAACTACCAAAGGAGGTATGCATTCCTTATGGGTATAAGATTTTTAATGTAGTCGATAGCGTTGATTTGAATAATGATGATTTGAAAGATGTTGTAGTTGCTTGGGCAAAGTTACCTATTGAGGATGGGGATACTACATTTTATAGCATATATAGCCAACAGAAGGATAGCAGTTTTAGCTTAGTGAGGACATATAGTAATTTCCAAACACTACTGTCCGACAAAAAAAAGCAGTTTAAAAGCTAGTTGAATAAATAAAGGGCTACTCCCCGAAGGTTTCGCCCCGATGTTGTAGATTTGTTTTGCGAATAAAACCACAACATGGGCAAAAA
>DATKVT010000145.1 GCA_035529935.1 Williamwhitmania sp.
CCATCTGTAAGATACATTTTATAAAGAATAGCGGCCATATCCTTTTCTGGGATAATGTCGCTACGATTGCTACAGCCAGAAAGAATAATGGCTCCAATTAAAAACAGGAAAAGTGATCTAAACATTTTTTTTGTGAGCAAACTTACTTAATATTTTCGAAAAGCACGCCGATCATAATCTCGTGGGTACCGCTGTTATAGTGGCTTAGTGCAGTAAATGAGTAGTCGTATGAATAGCCAAACATATACTTGTTGTCGTGGATATAGCCAATCAAGATTGATGCAGCATCTTTCCACCGCAGCGAAAGGCCACCCCAAACCTTGTTACGATATGTGATTTTACCATCAAGTTCAAACACAACGGGAGAAGGGTTCATGTATTTTATCAGCAGTGATGGTTCGAGCTCATAGTCGCGAGTCAGGTAGAACTTATAGCCTCCTGCCAGAATGAAGTGTTGTTTCAACTTGTTGATCCCCACTGCGTCATTGTTAAAGTTGAGCTTATTACCCAGCAGTTGCAATGCCGAAATACCAACGTAGTAGTACGATGAATACATGTAGAAGCCAATGGATGCATCAGGGGCCAATGTCGACTTGGTTGAGGTAAAGAGTGCCGGGTCGTTGGTAATGTTTTCATCGCCAAAGTCAATTTTGCTCCCGTCAACTTTGTACTGCAAAAGTCCAAAACTCAGACCTCCAGAAAGGCGAATCTCGTCGGTCATTCTAATATTGTAGGCATAGCTACCCGACAATCCAAGCCTACTGGTTGGACCGGTGATATCGCTGTAAATCATTCCTCCAAACCCCATATCTTTTTTGGCGTGGGGACCATAAACGCTAAGGCTATAGGTTTGTGGCGCATCCGGAATACCAATCCACTGGTAGCGGTTGTTGGACCTAATTTGAAAGTAGTTGTTGGTTCCTGCCACCGCCGGATTGATAATATACGGGTTAAACATATACTGTGAATACTGGGGAATTTGTTGACCCCAAGCATCCGTAAGTATGCCAGAGCAAAGAACCGTTAGTACTATCAAGTAAAACTTTTTCATACCCACCTATTTCGTTTCTTTTGGACTTTCCTTGTTTTTAATAGAGTCCCGGGGCAAAGCCCCGGGGTATTTCTAGCGTAATATAGTTACAGAGCCAACTTGTGGTCCATAGCCTTCCTTGTTGAACTTAATCACGTAGTAGTATGTTCCCACTGGTAAATCTCCTCCACTAATTGCTTTACCATTCCAAGGCTTTTCATAGCCTTTGGAGTAGAAAACCCGTGAACCCCATCGGTTGAAAATTTCTACCTCAATCTGGGGGAATAGCGCACTAATTGGCACACCGGTAACATCCCATATTTCCCAAGTATCATGTATACCATCGCCGTTGGGTGAAAATGCATTTGGAATATTGATAAGCTTTAGAACCTTAACAGGAACGGCTACACTGTCGACACAACTAGTAGCTGTATCCTCGGCCATGGCGTATATCTGGGTATAGCCCCACTTGCTGTTTTGCTTGTAGAAAGTGTAGGACTGAGGAACCAGAATGTTGGAAATGCTATTATCAACAGGGTTGAATAGGGCCGGATCCTTCCAGTAGTACACGACGTCCATATTCGCTGTAGTAATATCTGAAGCAACTTCATAGGGCGAATTAGCTAGCACAACTAATGTATCCCCATCAAAGTTGAAGTCTTTAATTATCTCAACTCCAATCTTCGGATAAACTGTAACTAGCGCCGTAGCAAGATCTTGACACTCACCAGTGTTATCTGTCAGTAATAGATTAAAGGTTGTTAACGTGTCAATTATTGCTTGTGCCAGTGGTTGTCCATTGTAGGCACTTAGGTCAATAGATGTTCCTCTTGCATTAAGGCCAAACCACTGATTTAGTGACATGTTTATGTCGCTGCCGCTAGCCATGAGTGATATTTGGACACCAGCGCAAACAAATGGTTTGGTAATAATGGAAGCATGAAGTCTTGTGGTATAAGGCACATAGAATGTCTGACTATATGCACAGGCCTTTGAATCCACAACATTTAATCGATATCCAATCTGTTTACCGTTGCTATCGAAGGAGCGCAGGTTGTCAATATTCAAATCTGTATCAGCAATTTGAGGAATATTGGGATCGTCGGTTACAACAGTCCAAGAGTAGGTATATCCTGGGGTTGCACCGTTTACAGTGGCATTAATTTGCCCAATATCATATCCTCTGATTTTACATACCGCCGAGTCAATAACTGCCGAGGCATCCCACATTGGCGGTCCGGTAATTGAGAATGGTTGGGTAAGGTTACAGCTATTTTGGTCCGTAATGGTAAGTGAGTAAGTACCTATTGGTAAATCGGTCCTGTTAAGATCGGTGGTACCATCATCCCAACTGTAAGTGTAGGTTGGCACACCACCAGCAACATTAACCACTAACGAACCGGTTGAATCGGTAGGACAAGTTATATCGCTAACAGAGGATGGATCGAGTGTTGCCGTAATCTTTTCCGGAGCATCTTGGAAGTTGATTGGGTTTGCCGTATAGGCCACCTTACATCCATTACCATCTTTCACATATACGTTATAGTCGCCGGGTAAAAGATTTGTGAAAATATTGGACGATTGATATGTCACGTCGTTATCAACAGAATAATCGAGTGAACCTGTTCCGCCACTGGCATTAATGGTAATCGCGCCCTGATCCTTGCCTGCACAAATATCATAGGTAGGAGTATCAACGCTGGAAATAACTATTGCCGGAGCATCATTTATGGTCACCGCTGGAAGAACAATAATTCTACCAGTGGGAACATCTGTCACCGTTGCAACATAGGTTCCTGGATCCAAATTTTTATAACCGTTGCCATCATATTTGGCGTTCATTTCGGTATTATAATCTATGCCATCCTTGGTCCAGCTTACGGTTGGGTTGGAGCTACCGTATATGGTCAGGGTTATGGTTCCATCACTCACACCATTACAAGTAAGGTCTGTTGATGTAATGGTTGCACTGAAGTCATTAAGAAGCAAGTCGGTGACTGTTGCGCTACAGCCATTATTGTCGTTAACTGTAACGGAGTAGTTCCCTGCAGCTAATCCTGTAAACACGCCTGTGGTATTGGATGTACCTCCGGGAGTCAACACATAGGTGAGTGTGCCTGTTCCTCCAGTTGCTGAAACATCTATTTCACCGTCATTTCCAGAAGGTGTAGGCTGAATAAGCTGGTCAACCGTAATTACTATCTGATTGGGCTGTTGAACTTGAGCAAGGGTGCCGGTAATACAGTTGTTGGCATCGTTCACCTGAATACTATATGTTCCACCGGATAAATTTGTGAAAATATTGGTATTACCCCATGTTGCACCACCATCGATGGAGTAAACAATCGTTCCTGTTCCACCGCTGGTAATAATCTCAAGAGCACCATTGGTATTTCCATAACATCCAGTTACATCAGTAATATTAACAGCATCGATATGGAGTGTTGTGGGTGAAACTAGCACTATGTTTCCTGTAGTCACTGGACCACAACCAAGGCTATCAGTAATGGATACAGTGTAAGTTCCTCCTCCAAGACCAGTAAATATGCCAGTAATATTGGTAGCACCGCCGGGACTGAGCACATAGGTGTAATGTCCTGTTCCGCCAAGCGCTGTAACGGTTATGGAGCCCAACGTAGTACAGGTTGGGTCAACAGACGATTGCGATCCGATTGTAACTGGGGCTGGAGCAACTAGCGTAACGTTGGCCAAAGCGGTACAACCCTTGGCATCTTTTACGGTAACCGTATGTGGCCCTGGGGTAACATTATTAAAGGTAGGTGTAGTTGTCCAAGCGCCGCCGTCAAGTTTGAAAAGTTTTGGAGAGAGGGCAGAATATGTTCCACCAGTAGAGGTCGCCACAATTTTTCCATCCCAAATAGTCATTCCACTACAGCTAGGGTTGGTAGGATTGAGTGTTATTGTGAGCACATCTGGTTCAAATATGTTAACGGTATCGGCAAACATACATCCATTTGCATCTTTAACAAACAGGTAGTAGTCGCCACCGGCTAAATTGGTTGCCGTATTGGTTGCTCCAAATGTTGCCCCATCATCGAAGCTATACTGGTATGGAGGTGTTCCACCGGAAGCGGTGATTGTAATTGTTCCATTAACGTCACCGTTGCAGGTAATATCTGTTTTAACAGAAGTTGCTGTAAGTGCAGTGGCTTCCGATATGGTGAATGGTCCTGCAATCACTGGTCCGCATCCATTGACATCTACCACCTCAACGGTATAGGTGTCGGGAGCCAAACCGGTGAAGGTGCCAGAGGTGTTCGAGGCAATAATGGTGGCAGTACCATCCTTCAGATTAAAGGTAAGAGGTGCTGTTCCTCCAGAGGCAAGAACGGAAATAGTTCCGGTGTTAGAGCCAAAGCAGCCGGAGTTGGAGGCCGAGCTGGCATCGATGCTTATGGCGGCTGGATCCACAATGGTAATTGCATTGCCATTAGCAGTACAGCCATTGGCATCTTTCACAACAACATTGTATGTTCCACCTGTCAATCCTGTAAAGAACCCAGTTGTGTTGGCAAAGGTTGTTCCACCATCAATGGAGTAATCATAAGGTGCCGAACCGCCACTCACAACAATGGTTATGGTTCCGTCGTTGGCTCCATTACATGTTACATTGGTAAAGTTCTGTGAGGTATAGGTTATGGCTGTTGGTTCCGTTAGGGTAACCGGGTAGTCCAGTGTACAGAGGTTGGCATCGGTAACGGTAACGGTATAACTGCCAGCGGTTAGTCCGGGGAATAGCCCAGTTGCTTGTCCTGGACCGCCATTGAGCGAGTAGGATAATGCTCCGGTGCCTCCGGTGGCCACTACGTTAATTTGTCCATCGTTGCTACCATTGCACGAGATGTTGGTGGTAGTTGTAGTTGGATCTATAACAATTGGTGGTGGACCGGCAACGGTGAGTAAACTTCCGTTTTTGATACAGCCATTATCATCCTTAACTGCTACCTGATAGGTGCCTACGCCAAGGTTATTAAAGAAACCGTCGGTTTGCCATGTGGTTCCACCATCGATGGAGAATTGCAGATCGCCGGTGCCGCCAGTAGCTAACACCACGATTGATCCATCAGTGTTATACCAGCAAACAGTAACATCGTCAACAATCTCGGCCGAGATGGTAATTTTTGAGGGCTCGTTGATGGTGTTCGGCCCAACCGTTGTGGTACAGCCGTTGCCATCTTTAACTATTACTGAGTAGGTTCCTGCAAACAGATTTAGAAACTCACCAGTTGCTTGCCATGTTGTTCCTCCGTTGATGGAGAAGCTAAATGGTGGCACGCCTCCAGTAACCTTAACTGTGATCGATCCGGTATTGTCTCCATTACAGGTAGTAACATCCTGCCATGTTCCACCATCGGTGGCAATGGCCGCAGGTTGAAGTATTTTGGCAATAGAAGCTACAGTTGTACATCCATTAGCATCCCTAACCTTAAGCGAGTAGGTTCCGGCTGTAAGACCAGTGAAATCGGGACTTGCCTTCCATGATGATGAGGTGCCTCCAAGGATAGAGTATTGGTATGGTGGTGTTCCACCTGAAGCGGTGAAGTGAATTTCACCGTTCGCGCTACCGTTACACGTTAGATCTTGTGTGGTAAAGGTAAAGGTTACCTGAGCAGGTTGGGTAACGTCGAGCAAGCTGCCAGTCTTTAAGCAGTCACTGGCATCTTTTACCATTACTTGATATGTACCCGCTGCCAAATTGGTGAAGTTGCCAGTTGCTTGATAGGTTGTTCCACCATCGATGGAGTAGGAGAGCACACCAGTTCCACCACTGGCTACAATGGTAATGCTGCCATTGGTATTGCCAAAGCAACCGGTAACGTTAACTACCGTTTCGGAGGTTATAATTATGGCTGGTGGCTCGGTAAGGGTAACTGGTACGGTTGTGGTACATCCATTTGCATCCTGAATGCCAACGGTATGGTTACCTGCAATAAGACTGCTAAAAGTGGCTGATGCGCCATAAGTACCACCATCAATATTGTAGGAGTAGGGTGAAGTGCCACCGGCGGCAGCAACTGTTACTGCGCCATCGTTTCCCCCATTGCAGGTAAGATTGGTTTGGGAGGTGATGCTACCTGTAAGTGCTGATGCAGGTTGGGTAATGGTAACCGGAACATCAAACGTACAGCTGTTTGCATCACGAACAGTAACGGTATAGCTACCGGCAATAAGGGTACCAAAAGTACCACTAGCCTGATAAGCGCCTCCATTGAGACTATATTGGTAGGGTGCAGTTCCACCAGCACCGGCAACAGTTACGGAGCCAGAATTACCACCAAAGCAACTTACATTTGTCTGTGCAGAAATTGCAGCTGAGAGTGATGCAGCTGGTTGAGTTATGGTAACAGGAACATCTACTGTACAACTGTTTGCATCTCTTACAGTAATAGTATATGAACCAGCAATTAAAGTTGCAAAGGTTCCACTTGCTTGGTAAGCACCACCGTTGAGACTATATTGATAAGGTGCAGTACCTCCAGTGCCTGCAGCTGTAACTGTTCCTGTATTTCCTCCAAAGCAGGCAACGTTGGTTTGCGAAGATATACTACCAGATAGTGCGGCTGCCGGTTGTGCAATGGTAACCGGTATGGTTGCTAAACATCCATTAGCATCTTTAACGGTAACGGTATAGCTTCCTGCTGCTAAACTACTAAAGGTGCTTGTTGCTGCATAGGCACCACCATCGAAGCTATATTGATAGGGTAATGTTCCATTAACTCCCGTAACGGTAACCGATCCGGTTGAAGCACCGAAGCAGGCAACATCGGTTTGTGATGAGATACTCCCTGTAAGTGCATTTGCAGGTTCCGTTATGTTTACTGCAACATCGTATGTACACGAATTGGCATCACGAACGGTTACGGTGTAGGCACCTGAGGTAAGTCCATTGAATGTTCCACTTGCCTGATATCCTCCACCGTTAAGGCTAAATTGGTAGGGAGAAGATCCCCCCGTACCGGTTACAGTAACGGAGCCCGTGTTGTCGCCAAAACACAGAACGTTAGTTTGGCCCGTAATAGAACCGCTTAATGCTGTGGCTGGTTGAGTAATAGTAACGGGAACATCAAATGTACAGCTGTTTGCATCACGAACAGTAACAGTATAGCTACCTGCTGCAAGGGTGCTGAACGTTCCGCTTCCTTGGTATGCGCCACCGTTTAGACTATATTGATATGGAGATGTACCACCCGACCCGGCAACGGTAACCGATCCTGTTGAGGTTCCGAAGCAAAGAACATTAGTTTGGGAAGGAATGCTACCACTTAGAGCAGTGGCCGGTTGGGTAATGGTTACGGGAACATCGAATGTACATCCGTTAGCATCTTTCACAGTTACAGTATAAGCACCGGTAATTAAGGTTCCAAATGTTCCGGATACTTGAAATGTTCCACCATTTAAGTTGTATTGATATGGAGATGTACCACCTGCTCCGGCAACGGTAACTGAGCCATTATTTCCGCCAAAGCAGCTAACGTTGGTTTGGCTCGATATGGAGCCAGACACCGGGGTTGCAGGTTGAGTGATAGTAACCGGAACATTATAGGTACATCCATTGGCATCCATTACTGTAACGGTATAACTCCCTGCAGTAAGTGAAGAGAAAGTTCCAGATGCTTGGTATGTTCCGCCGTTGAGGCTATATTGGTAGGGAGCGGTTCCACCCGATCCCGCAACAGTCACTGAACCGGTATTTCCACCATTGCAGGCTACATTTGTTTGCGATGTAATGCTGCCCGTTAGAGTTGTTGGTTCAGTGATGGTTACTGGAACGTCGTGGGTACAGCCATTGATATCTCTTACTGTAACGGTATAACTCCCTGCTGTGAGTGTAGCGAAAGTTCCAGATGCTTGATATGCTCCACCATTTAAACTGTATTGATAAGGAGATGTTCCCCCTGAACCTGCCACCGTAACCGAACCATTATTACCCCCATTGCAGCCAACGTTGGTTTGGGCGGTAATGCCTCCACCTAATGCGGTTGGTTGGGTAATGATTACCGGTACGTCATATGTGCATCCGCCTGCATCTTGAACTGTTACAGTGTATGATCCTGCGGTTAAGGTACCAAATGTTCCCGATCCTTGATAAGCACCACCATTAAGGCTATATTGATAAGGAGATGTTCCGCCGGATCCCGCTACTGTCACAGAGCCATCATTCCCACCGTTACAGCTAACGTTGGTTTGAGACGAGATTGACCCTGAAACACCACTTGCGGGTTGGGTTAGAATGTAAGGAGGAATGGAGAAAGTACATCCATTAACATCCTGCACGGTAACGGTGTGGCTCCCTGCTGCCAATCCATTAAAGGTGCCGGAGGCTTGGTAGGAACCACCATCAATATTGTACTGGTATGGGGATGTGCCGTTAGTTGCCGTAGCTGTTATGGAACCGGTGAGAGCACCAAAGCAGAGAATATCGGTATGGGCAGTTATGGAGCCGCCCAGCGCAACCGGGTCGATGATGGTGAGTGGACCTTGAGTTACCGGGCCGCAGCTGTGGCTATCATCTACATCTACGGAGTAGTTAACACCAGCAGGTAGTCCTGTGAACGTTACGCTACCACTACTAGTTTGGCTACCGAGGACTGTTGCGCCGTCCTTTAGAGTGTAGGTATAGTTGGTGGTTCCACCGCTGGCGGTGGCAGTGACCTTACCATCGTTGGCACCGTTGCAGGTGATGTTGGTTGTCGAGGCGACTAGAGTTAGTGGGTTAGGTTGATTGATTGTGTAGCTGCTAGTTTGTACTGTGCCACTGCCGTCTTTAACACTAATAATGTATGTGGCAGCTCTTAAATTTGTAAATACTGCAGGGGTAAGATCTGTAATTATTTGAGTGAAATTATATGTTATATCACCCAAGTCAAAAATCTGATAGGTATAGTTTGGAGTACCTCCAGCAACCGTTATAGTTAACGTTCCATCACTCAATCCAAAGCAGCTAACGTCTGTTCCTATTGGGTTTATAGAGGAAACGCCACTTCTTAATGGGCCACTTGTTCGTTGAGGTAAACTATTTCCTATTACAGATGTGGCAGGAAGTAATTCAACTTTGGAAGAACGCAGGTTGGGCTCTGTTATGAGGTTTTTTTCAGCATTTACAGATATTACTACGGAAGGAAAATGTATAGCGGTTTTAATTTGCTGTTTATCGGAACCAAGGAAGACTAGTTTTCCCTGAAAGGAATTTGTAATTTGATCCTTAATCACAAATAGACCAGAAACAAGCAAAGAAGATGATTTTCCCCCTTGCAACGATGGTGCAAATTTCTCGGTCCCCTTCCATGTAAGATTATTACAGTAGGCTTGGGCCGTAATGGATACCACTGCACCTTTCTCCGTGAATGATTTTTTGTTGAAAACAACATCGTTGCTGAGTGTTGGTACACCCGCACCTCCATTGCCACCGCTGGTAAGCGACCAGTGGGAGCCATCGTTCCAGCTACCGCTACCGTTAACCCAGTAAAGCGTTTGAGCCGAAAGGATTGCTGCGGAGAAAAGCAAAAAACAAAGTAAAAAGGAGAGCCGGAGAAGAGTAGATAATCTTTTCATATGGTGGTGCTTTGTTTTCGGTTGTTGATAACTTTACATTACAATGTTAATAAAAAACCTTGTTGTGGTAAACAGTTGCTTAAGAAAAAACGTAGCAAATTGCTCTGTTTACCAGCAATTACCCATGCAAACTATTCTTAATGCGCCGTAAACATTACTGTTTTAACAACTCATTCATTTATCAAAATGAACCTAAAAATTGTAAAAAAGCCCTAAAAATCACGTTGGTTCCTAGGACATTTCATGCTTCTACGTTGTTTCAGCACCTTTAGTTTTAGCCGAAAAATAGATTTTACCCCTCGACTAATCATCGTTTAATTACAAATTTGATTTTTAGTGCAGCTCCGCCTGAATGTTTTCGTTGGAGAATAATCGCTTCCGGCTAAACCACAACGGAATTTTTGCAGCAAGAAATCCGATTACTACCACTGTTATGAAAACTGCAAGAATATCAACCCACTCAATTTTAACCGGATAGGAATCTATCACAAACGACCCTGTGCCCGATAGCTTAAGAAGCTTAAACTGCTGCTGGGCAACACAAATCCCAAGGCCGGCTACAATTCCTCCCACTGCTCCAAGCATGGAGATAAACCATCCCTCCAGCAGAAAAATGCGCTCAATGGTTTTGGAGCTGGCTCCTAATCCGGCAAGCACGGCTACATCGTGCTTTTTCTCCACCACCAGCAGCGAGAGCGACATAATTACGTTGAACGATGCTACCAGCAGTATGAAGGAGAGGATGAGAAATGCCACCACCTTTTCCGACTTCATAATGCGGTATAGCACCTCGTTCTGCTGGAAACGGTTGAGGACCTTATACCGACTCCCAAGCAACTTTGCCACCTGAAGCTGTACTGATTGTAGGTCGGCATTGGGCTTCAATTTAATTTCAATTGAGGTAACTTCGTTGGTATATTCCAATATTTTCCTTGCAAAGGTTATTGGCACAAGAATATACTTGGCATCGAAGTCGGGTGGAATGGAAAAGATTCCGGAAGGGTATAGGTAATCTTTATTAAATGCTTTTTCTGGATTTAGCGAGTATTCCTCGGTCCGCTTGGGCATGTAGACAAAAATGGGGTCGGCAAAATTTATATTCAACCCCAGCTTGTAGGCAACCCCTTGCCCTACCACTGCCAAGTTAATATCGCCGTGCTTGAGCTTAAACTGGCCGTCAATCATCATGGTATCGATTCCCGAAATACCGCTGTAGTTGAGGCTAACACCTTTCATCACCCCCACCTGCTGCCGGTCAGCATACTTAAAGAGGGCGTTCTCCTCCAACACCTCAGCCATGTTGGCAACGCCTTTAACTGAGGGTATCTTTTGAATTTCGGGAGCATTGCCCGCAAAGGTTTTTCCCTCCACCAGCACCACCTTTAGATCGGGGTCGAAGGAGTTGAAGAGCGACTTTACCACCTCGTTGAAGCCATTGGAAACCGACATTACCACCACCAAAGCAAGCGCTCCAACCCCAACCCCCATGGCGGAAATCCCGGTAACGATGTTAATGGCGTTGTGCGATTTTTTGGCAAACAGATACCTGCGGGCAACGAAGAGAGGAAAGTTCATGCTTTACGATGGCTTTTGGCAAAAATAAACTATTTCGTCCAATGGAAGTGCATAGCGGTGTGCCAGTGCCGGATCGAGCTCGGCAACAAACCTATCCTGAGTAACCTTGAAGCCGGCTGCCTCCAGCTTGGAAGCGTAGTCGCGCCCGTAGAGGCGAACGTGGTCGCGCTGCCAGTAGTGCTTTTCGCGAAGTGCAGGGGTGTTAAAGGCTGGATCCTCCAGCGTTGTTTCACGGGTGTAGTCCACAGGAACCTGAAAAATACCCCAACCTCCCGGCTTCATCACCCGAAAGAATTCACGCATGGCTAAGTCGGCCTCGTCCACGTGCTCTAGCACATGGTTGCAAATGATGGCCTCGAAGGTGTTGTCGTCGAAGGGGATTTTTCGGATATCCATCTTCACGTCGGCCCAGGGCGAAATGAGGTCGCCGGTGATGTAATCAATGTTCTTTTGGTTCTTAAACCGCTTGATAAAGCAGTATTCGGGAGCAACGTGGAGCAGCTTCACCTCCACGGTAAAGAGGTTCGTCTTGGTTTTTAGGTAGAGCCACAGCAGCCGATGACGTTCCAGCGAAAGCGAACCTGGTGCCAAGGCGTTTGCTCTGCTGCTAACCCTGCCGTAGGGAAGCAGCCGGCGGTATGTTCTTCCATCAATGGGATCTTCAAACTTGTTCCCACGCATAAAAAATCCGACAATCTGCAGCATTTTGTGCGCCACCAGCTGAAGGATGTGGCGGGGAATAAATCGGGTTATAAAGCTAATTAGGTGCTTCATTATGGGGAGAGAAAGGTTAGAAGTTAAAGGTTAAAAGAATTCACTACACACAGTTCACTATTGCCTTCGGCGACCTCTCCGGCAGATGCCGGATCGGTTCACAGATTACTATTCACCAATTACTCTTTCAGCAAATTTTCAATATTCTCAATGTAGTCGAGGGAGTCGTCGATAAAGAAGGCCAGCTCGGGCACTATGCGCAGCTGGTTTTTCACCCGCTTACCCAGCTCGTGACGAATTTGCTTAGTGTGGGTTCTAATCAGTGCTAAGGTAGCATCTTTGTCGTTGCTGGGAAATATGCTGAGGAAGGTTTTGGCAAAGCTGAGGTCGGGGCTAACCCTTACGCTGGTAACGGTAACCATCTTTCCGAAAAATAGCGCCTGTCCCTCCTTCTGAATAATTTCACCTAGGTCGCGCTGTAGTTGGCGGGCTACTTTCTCTTGTCGTGTCGAAGTCATCTCGTTTTTATTTTAGTAGGCAAAGGTAATACATTGATTACGAATTCCCATTGGAGACTTGGTTGGGGTGGAAAAAAGAGCGACATTTGAACACTTTTTTTTGACAAGTGACAGGAACCCTTAGCTACTTAAGCCTTTTCGTTGTTTCCTTTGGTGCGGCAACCATTATTCCAATGGGCAGTGAGCCGCTCTTTGGCTATCTGGTAGTTGCTGGTTGGGATGCCACACTTCTCGTGCTGGTGGCCTCAATAGGTAACTGGCTTGGGGGACTTACCACCTACCTCCTTGGCTTTCTGGGTAAATGGGAAACGCTTACACGCCTCTTTCGGGTAAACCCTTCCGATGCAGAGCGTTGGCGGGAGCGAGTTGCCCGAAAAGGACCGTGGTTTGCACTGCTCTGCTGGGTTCCGTTTATTGGAGACCTTATTGCTCTTGCGCTGGGGTTAGCTAGGGCAAAGCCTTTTCCAGTTGCTCTATTTATGCTCGTAGGAAAATTTGTGCGTTATGTGCTGCTTGCTTTTATTATTCTATATTATTCTTGAAAGTGTTGAAAATGGAGGGATTCTGAAGTAATCAATGCCATTAGATAAGCTAACGTGGTTGAAATGGGGTAAGAGTCAAGTCATCCTGATGATAAAAGCAAAAATTAATGACGCGGCAACTCCTCCGATGATAGCCAAATGCTGAAGTGCTAATTCGCTAAATTCCTAACTGCCTATCTCTTTTCATTCTCTTTTGTTACTTTTGTCACCTATTGACAATTCTTCTGGAATAATCACGAGAGAAAAACATATACAATGGAAACTGTTGTTAGCGGCATAAGGTCGACCGGTAACTTGCACTTGGGCAACTACTTTGGAGCATTGAAGAACTTTATTGAGATGCAGCACCATAACCACTGCTTCTTCTTTATCGCCGATTTTCACATGCTCACCACTCACCCTCACCCCGACGATTTGCACGGCAATGTGAAGCAGGTATTGTCGGAGTATTTAGCGGCAGGGCTCGATCCCGAAGTGGCCACCATATACCGCCAAAGCGACATCCATGAAATTCCAGAACTATACCTACTAATAAACATGAACGCCTACATTGGTGAGCTGGAGCGCACAGCATCGTTCAAGGATAAGGTTCGCAAAAATCCGGAGAATGTAAATGCGGGATTACTCACCTATCCGGTTCTTATGGCTGCAGATATCATGATACATAGGGCCTCGAAGGTACCAGTTGGGAAGGATCAAGAGCAGCACCTTGAGATGACGCGTAAGTATGCTCGCCGCTTTAACACCATATACAATGTTGACTATTTTCCGGAACCAGTTCCCTACAACTTTGGCAGGGAGCTAGTGAAAATTCCGGGGTTGGATGGTTCAGGCAAAATGGGCAAGAGCGAGGGTAACGGTATTTTCCTCTGCGATGCACCAGAGGTGATACGCAAAAAGGTTATGAAGGCTGTAACCGATACCGGCCCAACCCAACCTAACTCTCCGATTAGTGAGCCTGTACAGAACATTTTCACCATCATGGAGGTTGTGTCAGCACCAGATACGCTTAGCTATTTTAAGGAGAAGTACGCCGATTGTTCTATTCGTTACGGTGATCTTAAGAAGCAGCTGGCGGAGGATATTATTAAGGTTATTTCTCCCATCGGTGAGCGTATTAAGGAGATTTCGGCAAACGACGCCTACCTCAAGAAGGTGGTAAACGAGGGAGCCGAAAAGGCGCGAGTGAGCGCACAGAAAACGCTTTATGATGTTCGTGAGGCCATGGGATTTAAACCATTTTAGGGAAGGGAAACTGTTTTGCAACGCGCACTGGTAACCGGAGGAACGGGCATGCTTGGCAGCCATCTTATTCTATCGCTCTTGGAGCGAGGAGATGAGGTTACCGCCATTGTACGTAGCAAGGAAAGCATTGAAAAGGTTAAGCATATTTTTCGCTTCTACCGTAGCGAAGGTGTCGATGAGCTCGTTGAGCGAGTAAGATGGGTTGAGGGTAGCCTTGCCTGCTATACTTTTGTGGAAGAGCTTATTGTCCAATGCGATTTATTATACCACTGCGCCGCCACTCTTTCGTTTAGTCCACTTCGGAAAAATGAGGTAATTCAGTTCAATACTGAGATAACCGCCAATATTGTTGATGCCGCTTTGGAGCATGGCAAGCGAATGATTCACGTTAGCTCCATTGCATCGTTGAGTATTCCAACAAATGGGGGTGTGGTCGATGAGCATTGCCGTTGGAAATCGACTAAGGGGGAGAGCGGCTACTCCATAAGCAAGTTTTACTCCGAGATGGAGGTGTGGCGTGGCATTGAGCAGGGACTTAATGCTGCCATAGTAAATCCAGCAGTAATCATTGGACCGGGAGACTGGCGAGCAGGAAGTCCTTATTTTTTCAGGGCTGTTAGCACTGGCTTGCCATTTTATACCATTGGGGGAACGGGATTTGTAGACGTTCGTGATGTTGTTGCAGCCTTAACTTCCATTGCTGATAAAAATATTTCCGGTGAAGGTTTTGTGCTGGTGGGGGAGAATGTCCTCTACCGTGATTTTTTAAGCATGATTGCCGAGGCAATTGGGAAGCGAACTCCATATATAGCCGCCAAGCGATTTCTATTGGGCATTGGCTGGCGGTTGGAATATCTACGCAGCCTACTAACTGGCTCCGAGCCAATCGTAACCAAGGAGCTGGCCAAAACCGCCAACCGGTTTACTCACTACTCGGCCAAAAAGGCCAACACCTGGCTCAACATGGAGTTTCGTCCACTTAAGGAGATGGTGGAGCATACGGGAAAGTGTTTTGTTTCCGACCATTTGATGCACAAGTAAAAAAACTACTTGTTTTTCTAAAAGTTATTATCTTTGCCCCACAGTTTGTGGATGGATTTGACTGCTTGCAACCACGGTAAAAAACGCTAAAACGCTTGTTTCCCAGCCATTGTATTCCAATCGAGGTCCCTCCGCGCTTTTTTGTTAACCCCTATTAATTTTTTCTCAATGGGATATTTATTTACCTCTGAGTCCGTTTCGGAAGGACATCCGGACAAAGTTGCGGACCAGATTTCAGACGCCATTCTTGACGAGTTTCTTCGCAGGGATGCAGAATCGAAGGTTGCATGTGAAACCTTAACTACCACTGGGCTTGTTGTAATTTCTGGTGAGGTTAAAACGGAAGCCTATGTTGACGTTCAGGGAATTGCCCGCGCAGTTGTAAACCGCATTGGCTACACCAAGGCCGACTATATGTTTGACGGGAACTCCTGTGGTGTTATCTCTACCATACACGAGCAGTCGGCCGATATCAATCGCGGGGTGGTGAGAGCTTCGCAGGAAGAGCAAGGTGCCGGCGATCAGGGAATGATGTTTGGCTATGCTTGCAGGGAGACTGAGGACTACATGCCACTGTCGGTGGTGCTGTCACACGTGCTACTCATGGAGATGGCTGCCATCCGCCGAGAAGGGAAAGTGATGACCTACCTGCGCCCAGACTCCAAGAGCCAGGTGACGGTTGAGTATGGTGACGATAATAAAATTAAGCGCGTTCACACCATTGTTATCTCAACTCAGCACGACGAGTTCGATACTGATGAGAAGATGCAGGCCAAAATTAAGGAGGACGTAAAGAGCATTCTTATTCCTCGGGTTAAGGCCCTATTCAATCCATCAATTCAGGCCTTTTTTGACGGAAATTATATACTCCATGTTAACCCAACCGGCAAGTTTGTAATTGGTGGCCCACATGGCGATACGGGATTAACCGGTCGTAAGATAATTGTGGATACCTATGGCGGAAAGGGTGCACATGGTGGCGGTGCCTTCTCGGGCAAAGACCCTTCAAAGGTTGACCGCTCTGCAGCCTATGCAGCCCGCCACATTGCCAAAAATATGGTTGCGGCTGGTGTTGCCGACGAAATACTGGTGCAGGTTGCCTACGCCATTGGCGTTGCTCAGCCGGTTAGTATCTTTGTAAACACCTACGGAACAGCACATGTAAGACTTACCGATGGCGAAATTTCGGAAAAAGTTGCTGCGCTATTCGACCTTCGTCCAGGCATGCTGGTGGAACGGCTCAAGCTGAAGAACCCCATCTATGAGGAGACCGCAGCCTATGGCCACTTTGGGCGCAACTACTTGGTTAAGCCTGTTCGATTTGTGGTAAACGGCAAGGAGGAGTTCCGCAACGTGGAGTTCTTCACCTGGGAAAAGGTCGACTACGTGGAGAAGGTGAAGAAGACCTTTGGGTTATAGAATTCAATTAGGTTCAATATTGAAATTAAATTGAGGGGTAGCCGTTGCTGCTCCTCTTTTTTATTCCGCAATGCTGCAAACCGTTGCATTCGTTGCTTGAATTAGATCCTGTGGGCTGAGCACCAGCTGCATACCTCTTACACCTGCGCTCACATAAATCTTTGAATAGTGCTTGGCGCTTTCATGCAGGTAGGTGGGAAAATTTTTCTTCATGCCAAAAGGGGAGCATCCACCACGAATATAACCAGTAAGGGGTAGCAGCTCCTTTACCTGAATCATTGTAACTTTTTTGTCGCCCATGGCTTGGGCAGCAGCCTTTAGGTTTAGTTCGGCAGTGGCCGGAATCACAAATACACCAATACCGTTTTTCTCTCCGCGGGTCACCAATGTTTTAAAAACTACTGCTGGATCAACGCCAACGGTTTCGGCTACATGGGTTGCGCTCAAGTCATTTTCATCGACTTTGTATTCCACCATTTCGTAGGCAATGCCCAGCTTATCGAGAATTCTGGCGGCGTTTGTCTTTTTCACTGCAATTAATTTTTTGCTTTTATTGACTTCATTTTTTGCAATCAGCTGCTTTTTCTTCGTTTCTCTCCACCAATTTTTGAAACAGCTCTTCATACCTGTTGACCACATCGTTCCACTGGTAGTGGGTTCCAATTATCAGAATGTTTTCGGGACCCTTTTCGGCCAGCGCTCGAGCATACTCGAATGATCGGTTGAAAATGTGCACCAAATCTGATTCCGAGGAGAAGAAGGCCGCTCGGTTTTCAAGGATGCTTCGGTTGTAGGCGTTGTTGTGCGCCACTATACGACAGCCGTTTGCCATGGCTTCCAGCAGCATGGGGTTTGTGCCACCCACCTTATGGCCATGCAGGTAGAGCAGCGATCCCTCAAGCATGGAGATGAGCAGCGGCTTATCGTAAATACCACCCAAAAAGAGTATTTTGTCGGATGAATATTGCTTCGCCATTTTTCGTCCGTAGCTATTGGTAAACCTACCCACAACCATAAGTTTAAGCGGACAGGAAGAGAGCTTAAAAGCGTGGAGTATTTCGTTGAGGCTGTTGTCGGGCTCGGGACGGGAAACTACCAGTAGGTAACCGCGAGCACTTGGTGGGTACAAGGCTTGAGGTGCATTGGGTTGATCAAAGTCGGCACCATAGGAAATATAGTTGGCACTTACGCCATAGCGATTTTGGTAGTATTCTTGAACAACAGGGTGGTCGGCAATAATTTCTGCCGACTGTTTAACGGCAATGGATTCAGCAAACCGGAGAAATCTACGAGCGAGCCATCCCCACTTGGCCCTTTGCCACTCCATACCGTCCATGTTGGTGACAACTCTGTTTCGGAATTTTTGTCGAAACAGGTAGAGAAAAGGGCTAAAGCTGTAGCCGCACTCTAGAACTACGTTGAGCTGCTGACGATTGGCGTGGCGAAGGCAACGGAGGTCATAGATAAGGGTTTGCAGACTACTGGGAAGCCATGCGGGTATACGAATGGATACAACAATTGCGCCGCTGTGCTGTTTATTTCCCGAGGAAGTGAACGAGGGAGCATAAACCCACACCTCATGCCCTTTGAGAGCCAATAGCACGGAAAGTTTTTCGGCTAACTCCTCAAAACCACCATAGCGGTTGGGTATCCCTCTTGTTCCCAGAATGCCTATTTTCACTTTTTTTACAATGGTTAGCACAAAAATAGATACCTTTACTTTGGAAACCAAACTTGGTTTTTCCCCATCGCACATCTATCTTTTTAGCCGATTAAAAACAAAGTAAGGCTTAAAATTCAACATAAAAATTCAAATCATGACAAAAAAAAGATCACAAAAGGAGAAGCAGACCAGCACGAATAAAAAAAATCTAACCCAAACGATACTCGAAATATTTTCAAGCAATCCAGGAAGATTATACGGTTATAAGAGTTTAGCCAAGATACTTGGGCTGCAAGACGACGGAAACCGGCGAATGGTTGTAGAGATATGCTATGAACTTGCTTCGGATGGTTTTGTGGAGCAGGAGGAGCCGGGATTATTCCGGTTTAAGGGTGGCAGCGACACCGTGATGGGCAAGGTGGATATGATTGCCAGCGGGGCGGCCTTTATTGTACCTGAAGATAAGAGTGGCGATATTTTTGTATCGTTTCAAAACTTAAACCACGCCCTGCATAACGACAAGGTTCGGGTGCACATTTTCAAGAAGCGAAGGGGCAACAAACCCGAAGGGGAGGTTGTTGAGATAGTGGAACGCGCACGCAAAAATTTTGTGGGTACTATTCAGATCACAAAGAATTTTGGCTTCCTAACTACCGGGAGCAAGGATATGCCCTACGATATTTTTATTCCAGAGGGTTCTCTAAAGGATGTAAAAAATGGGGAGAAGGCCATTGCCCGGATTGTGGAGTGGCCGATGTATGCCAAGAATCCCATTGGCGAGATAGTTGATGTGCTGGGTGCTCCTGGGAATAACGAGGTGGAGATGCACGCCATTCTGGCCGAGTATGACCTACCCTACCATTTCCCCGAGGAGGTGAACAAGGTTGCCGAACGTATTGCCGATAAAATTTCAGCAACGGAGTATAAGGAGCGTCGAGATTTTATGCAAATACCCACCTTTACCATCGACCCGGCTGATGCAAAAGATTTTGACGATGCGCTCTCATTTCGTAGGCTACCCAATGGGAACGTGGAGGTTGGCGTACACATTGCCGACGTTACGCACTACGTTACCCCTACGTCAGTTATCGACAACGAGGCGGTAGAACGTGCTACATCTGTTTACCTTGTTGACCGAACTGTTCCAATGCTACCCGAAAGGCTTTCGAACCAAATTTGCTCGCTTCGTCCCGATGAGGAGAAGCTCTGCTTTTCGGCGGTGTTTGAGCTCGATGGCGATGCCATTGTAGTTGCCGAGTGGTTTGGCAGAACGATAATTAAATCGCAGCGACGGTTCTCCTACGAGGAGGCACAGCAGGTAATTGAAACCAATACCGGCGATATGAAGGAGGAGATTGTGGAGCTGAACCGTTTGGCTCGCATACTTCGCAAGCGTCGTTTTAAGGATGGCGCCATTGCCTTTGAGCGCGATGAGGTTAAGTTTGAACTCGACGAGCATGGCAAGCCACTTCGTGTATTCTACAAGGTGCACAAGGAGAGCAACCAGCTCATTGAGGAGTTTATGCTGCTGGCCAACAAGAAGGTTGCCGAGATTGTTGGAAAGGTGGGCAAGAAGAAGACCGCACCCACTTTTGTTTACCGTATTCACGATCAACCAAACCCGGAGAAGTTCAACGATTTCAGGAAGTTTATCACCCGCTTTGGATATGCACTTTCGCCTTCGCTGAAGCCATCGGATGTATCGTCGTCCATCAACCACCTGCTTGAGGAGATAAAGGATAAGCCGGAGTCGAACCTTATTTCGACGCTTGCCATACGTTCCATGGCAAAGGCCCGCTACTCTACCGATAATGTTGGACACTACGGATTGGCATTTCCGTTCTATACCCACTTCACCTCGCCAATTCGTCGCTACCCCGATATGATGGTGCATCGGTTGCTGGCCCACTACCTAGCCGACGGTAAAAGCAAGAACAAGGAGGAGTACGAAACGCTCTGTGCGCACTCGTCCGAAATGGAGCAAAGGGCTGCTGATGCCGAGCGAGCTTCCATAAAGTATAAGCAGGTAGAGTTTATGACCGACAAGGTGGGCAAGGCATTCGATGCCGTAATTACTGGCGTTGCCGACTTTGGTATTTTTACCGAAATAGTGGAGAATAAGTGCGAAGGGCTTGTGAGCATGCGCGAGCTCGACGACGATTACTACTACTTCGACGAGGAGAGTTACACCATTTTGGGTAAAACCACGGGCAAGGCCTACCGACTTGGCGACCCAATTAAGATTACGGTGCTTCAGGCCAACATGGCCAAGCGCCAGCTCGACTATGGTATCTTCCACGAGGAGGGTGAGGAGCGGGTGGTTAAGCCCGAGGGTGAGCGCAATGTTGGACGGTCTCGCCCTTCAGCAGGAAAACCCCGCAGTGGAGGTGGAGGTTCAAGGCCAAAATCTGGAGGAAAATCTGGAAGCAAATCTGGTGGGAAAAGCGAAGGCAAGAAGAGGAGGCGCTCGTAACCGTCCACTCAAGGATACTTGTTTTTAATCAGGAAAAAGGTGCAGCGATTGCTGTGCCTTTTTTTATGGTTCTACTGTTATTTTAATGGGTAGAGGTATAATCCTCCATGGAAGAAAAGAATTGCGCTGCGAAAGTTATTAAATTTACGATACCCCTTTGCGCTCGCCTTAACCTCCTGAATTTTGCCGTTTAGGCGTTCTGCCATGGCGTTAGAAAAGGTGTCAGCCATGGCATTTATAATGCCCCGAAGGTGACCTTTAAACGTTTCTACCACGCTGGTTATCTCCTTAATGCCTGCGCTCACGGCATGCCTAATCCACTGCAACACCAGCAGCGATGCTTCCTGAATTGAGTCGCAGCCAAAAATATCCCGAAAATTCTCTTTTACCCTCCAGGCGCGGCTGACCTCGAAGTTGGATTCAGCTATGGCCTCAAACTTAATGCGCTGCTTCTCCGTTTGGTTTGCAGGATTCTTCAGGAAGATGTACTTGGTATGCCGCAGCTCCTCGTGCTGCCTTACCTCCCTTCTTCGAACCTTATCCACCGCATCGTTCAGGTACTTAACCAGGTGAAACCGATCGTGCACAACCTCTGCACAGGGAAGCACATCCCGCGCGGCGTTCATGTAAGGCTTCCACATGTCCATGCTTACGGTTTTCACCTTGTCGCGGTGCGCTTCCTCTACGGCCTGCTTCAGGAGCTGCTGGCACGAGGCATAATCCCGGTTTTCGGATACATCGACTACGATACCCGAGGTGGGATCGCTGAGCACCGTTACGTATTTATGCCCCTTTTTGAAGGATTTTTCGTCAACGCTAAGGTGCTCAAGGAGAAACCCTTCGGGCCGGTGGGCTAGCCCCCGCTTAACGGCGTTGTGCATGATGCGGTTTACAACGTTAAAGCTGCAGCGCAGCAGGCCGGAAGCCTTGGTTTGGTTCTTGGTGCTGAGCAGGATGTCGATGGCCAGCTGCTCAAAAAGGTAGGTGTGGTGCACGTAGCTATCCGCCCACGGTATCCGAATGGTCTTTACCTTACCGTCCTTCCCCATTACCCGCGGGACGCTGCAGTTCAGGTAAGTCTTATACTGCATGGTGTCGAGATGGCGCCACCGCCGGGAGGGTGCATGATCATACAGGGGATAGGTGTCCAGCGTATCTGGATCTTCGGCCTCACTGCCCAGATAGGTAATAAAGACATCAACCTCTTCGGTCTTAACGTTAAGGTAGACCCGCTCGACCTTCCAATTGTCGCCAAGATTCAAGACCAAGTCAAAAAACTGCTCTGAAAACATTTGATTTTTTGCCAACTAATTTACAAACTTCCACTTAAATCGTGGTAGAACCTTTTTTATTGAGATTATCACAGCTAGGAGAGTGGAATGCTCTATTATGCTTATTGCACTCAATTTGTCAATTAGCTCCATATAACAAGCCTAACTTGATTCAAATATTGCATTATTGTTTAAAATCAGATATAAAGCAACAGGTTAATAATTCAATTTGGTAAAAAGTATTGTTTATTTCCAAATATTTTTTATTTTTACTCTACTTCAACCTATAAATTTAACTACAGGCGAAAATGAAAAAATCTTTACTTACCGTTTTCCTCCTTTTTGCATGGCTGGTGGCGTGGCAATCGGCCATCGCCGATGGAGGAACCAGCTGTGGCACGGCTACTGTTGCTACCCAGGGCATTAACCATTGCAACCATGCCGGAGCGGTGGACCAGTGGTTTACCTATACCACTACCTCCGATTGCATCTTAACAATCTCCTCCTGTGGCCTCACCACCAGCGCTACGGATGTAAATCTCCTTCACAACAGCTGTGATAACCAATATTTAATTGGCGGACCAACCTATCCATGTGGATCAACTTGGCCTTACCAGAGCAAGCTGACACAATGGGTTTATAAAGGAAACACCGTTTTAATTCGCTGGAACAGCCTTGGCGGATCGGCCAGCTACGATTGGAGCCTAACCGAAGCTCCTCTGCCAGCTGGGTCTAACGCCGAAATGGCCATTCCTGCGCAGGAGGGATTAAACTCTACCCGTGCCTGGTATAACAATGACAGTTATCTAGAATGGTACACCTTTACACCCAACGTTGATGGGGAGATGGATATAACCAATCCACTCAATGCAAATCAAGACCAATCGTATTTTTATTATGCTCTTTTTGTTAAAAACGGTAATGACTATTTAAATGTTGGATATTCTAACAATTATGGTGAAGGCTCAACATTTCTGACGGCAGGCAATACCTACTATATTGAATGGTATACTGGTTTCTATTTCCACCTATGGAATCTCACCTTCTCGCCCAGGGTTAGGGCTCCACAGCCCGGGGAAGCCTGCACCACAGCCTTACCTGCCACGGTAGGAATAAACAGCGCCTCCAACGCGGCCGGGCCGCAATGGTTTACCTACACCCCCAGCAGCAGCGGCGTAGCAACCATTTCCACCTGCGGGCTTACCGAGGCGGATACCTACGTTATGGTCTATGATGGTTGCGTTCCAAACTATATTGCTAGGAATGATGACGGCTGCGGTAGGCAATCAAGGGTCCACTTTCCGGTTGTGCAGGGGCATCCATACTTTATTCAATGGCTAAATGATAATACCTCAGCAACCTATAGTTGGAGCCTTTCACTTCAGGCTTACAGCACCGAAACCGGCATTAGCTCCTTTGTCTTCCCCGGCAAAACACTTAGCAGCGCCATAAATAGCACCGACCATACCGTAAGCGTTGAGGTTGGGATGCACGAGGATGTATCGTCACTCACGCCGACCTTTGCTCTAGCTCAAGGGGCAACCGCCTCCGTTAATGGAGCTTGGCAGGAGAGCGGCCGCGATACCAACGACTTTACCTCCCCGGTGGTGTATACCGTAGTGGCAGAAGATAGCACAACTACCACCGACTGGACGGTATCGGTTACCAAGGCCATCGCAGCAAACAGCGGCAAGGCTATCCTAGCCTATGCTTTTGTTACCCCAACCGATTCGGCCCTAATAGATGCGGCAAGCCATACCATTACAGCCTACATTCCCTTTAACCAGGATCTCACCAGCCTTGTTGCTGATTTCAGCCTTTCGGCTTACGCTACAGCCAGCATAGGCGCTATGCCGCAGGTTAGCGGGAGCACGGCCAACGACTTCACCGCCCCCGTCACCTACACCATCACCGCCGAGGATGGAGCTACCCAGGAGTGGATGGTTACGGTGGTGCAAAACGCGGTTGTGCCAGGTGAAACCTGCAGCGACCCTATTGTGGCTGTTGAGGGTGAGAACTACGCCAACAATGCCTACACCAACCAGTACTTTATCTACACCCCAACCGAGGATGGAAGAATAGGCCTTTCCGGCTGCTATAGCTCGAGTAAACTTTACATCCTGTTTTCCGATTGCTCAAACCAAGTTGGAAGTGGCTCGATGTTCTGTGGCAGAGAGGACACCTACATTGTTAAGGCAGGTGTTCCGAGGATCATTTATTTGAAGGATATCCGGGGCGAAAGTTGGCATCTATCCAAGTATGGACCTAGTTCCGAAAAGATTTTTTACTACTTTAGGGTACAAGGATTGTCTGATATTGCGGTGGCTAACAGTGATGACCATACCATTAACCTCCCGTTCGATCCCACCACAAACCTATCGAGCCTCCAAACAGAATTTTTACTATCGGATGGAGCAACGCTCTATATAGGTGACACCCAGCTATTCAAAAATGATTACTTGGACTACACCAACCCCTTTACGCTGACAATTAAGGCCCAGGATGGATCTACCCAAGACTGGCAAGTAATTGCGACTAAGCGTGCAGTTGGAACAGGCAACAGTTTTCTTCAGTTTGGTGTCGACGGCCAAGTTGGAGATGCTGTTATTGATACAGCAAACCATAGTATTACAGTTGGCGTTGCTGCAGGAACAGACTTGAATTGGCTTTCCCATTATTTCATCCTTTCGAACTATGCTTCAGCAGCCAGAGATGGGTTCACTGTACATGTTTCTAATGATGATTTGGATTTTACCAACCCGGTAACCTACACCATCACTTCAGAAGCAGGCGATGCTCAGGACTGGACTGTAACGGTGGTTGAGGGTGCCGTGCAGAATATCTATGCCGACATCACCTCCTTCCGCCTCGATCAGCAATCCCACCAGCCGCTTATTAATAAGGCAACAAGGACTGTTTTGGTCTACGTGGCCAAGGGTACCGACCACTCTGCCCTTATTCCAACCTTCTACCTATCGGCAGGCGCAACCGCCAAGGTAGGTGCAGCGCTGCAGGAAAGCGAGGTAACGGCCAACGACTTTACAGCCCCAGTTGTTTACTCGGTTACCTCCGAGGATGGGTTAACCACCCGCAGTTGGGAAGTTAGGGTAGTCGATACTGAAACGGATTTTGTGGCCTTCAGCCTGCAGGGGCAAGCCAGCTCAACCATTGATATTGCCAGCAGGTCCATAACGGTAAATATGCCGTATGGCTCCTCCTTGGCAAACCTAGCTGCAACCTTTACCCTTTCCGGTGGTGGCGCCACGGCCAAGGTGGGTGCCGCACCACAGCAAAGTGGTGTTACGGCCAATAATTTTACAGCCCCCGTTGTTTACTCGGTTACCTCCGAGGATGGATTAACCACCACCGACTGGACCGTAACGGCAGATGTTTTGAATGGAATAGCGGACAATACGTTGGCCTCCAACGCGCATGTTTTCCCCAATCCATCCAATGGACAGTTCAACGTTGAGCTCGGCACCCCCGTTTTAGGAAAAATCCAAATGGACGTATTCTCGGTTACGGGAGCAACGGTGCTTAGCCAAACAGCTGATGGCAGCAAGGGAACTTTAAGTGTTGACCTTAGTGGCTATCAAGCTGGCATTTACTACCTGCGCATGAGGATGAATGGCAAAACTGTTACGTTAAAGTTGCTGCGAAACTAAGAGTAAAGCAACTTCAAAATCGCACGAAAGGACCGCCCAGCTGGGCGGTCCTTTCTTATTGATGAGCATCGAATTGCTAATAAAAGTTCGACGCTTGCACCAACTCCTTAATCTTTATCAGGATTATCACCTTCCCTTTTATCTCCACAATGCCCTCCTTGCGAAGCTCCTGAAGCAGGCGCACAAGGGTTTCTACGGTGGTGCCCACCATGTTGGCGAGGTCGATGCGGGAGAGCTTAATCTCCGTTAGCTGCGTATTGGAGTTTGTTGGGAATTTCTCGGTGAGAATAAGGAGCGTAAGGGCCAGCCGTTCACGAACCGACATGTGGGCAAAAACGTTGACGCTGTTCACCAGCACGCCAAACTCATGGCTTAAGTTGGAGAGCAGGTTGAACATGAGCGATTCCGATTGGCCTAAAATCTCCATAAAGCTCTCCTTTGGGATGAAGCCAATGTTGCTGGCCTCAAGCGTGGAGGCCGAATCGGGGTAGGTTTCCTGTGCCAGCACAGCCGAGTAGCCAAGAAGATCGCCGTCGGTGCAAATTTGGTGAATGTGCTCTCGCCCGGTGTAGTCGGTTTTATACTTCTTCACCAAGCCCTCCTTTAGGTAAAAAATCCCGGCTGGGTAGGAGCCCTCCAAAAAGATGGCCTGCCCTTTGCTGAACTGCTTGTAAACCATCTTTGCCTCAATGCTCTTCCGCACCGAGGGGGGAAGGTCGTGCAGTATGGATATATTCTTGGTGGTGAACTTATCGATGGGGAATTGGCTGGATGTGGTCATTCTTATTTTTTGGTAAAAGTAGAGCAAAACAATGTAAATTGCATGGGTCTAAATCAACTAAAAAGTTGATGGCACTCAAATTTTCATTTTCATATTTGTTGTTTCTTTGCACTTTCATACGAAAGAAAATTTCCACGGAAAATCATTACAGGCATGGGCTTTGGCGCGGAGTGGTTATCATCATTTCTCTTTGAAATACATCTCATTACGGTTTTACTAATGGTAGTGGCCCTGCTGTTTGTTTCGCCTAGACTGAAACCGTTACTTGCGTTTGTCGGCTTGGCCATTGGAGCTGCACTAACTACCGCTATTGCCATTGCGGGCCTTTCGCATGGTGTGGAATTCACCTTGTATGGAGGACAATTTCTAGGCAACATCCCCATTCGCATCGATGCCCTTTCGGCTTGGTTTATTTTGGTGGTAAACTTTACCTCTGTTACCGGTTTAATATACGGCATTGGCTATCTGAAGGCCTACAATCCAACAAGAACCATTCAAGCCCTACACTACGCTATGTTTGTTCTGTTTCACGCCTCCATGATTTGGGTGTGCTCGGTGCAGCACAGCATTGCATTTTTGGTGTCGTGGGAAATTATGGGTCTCTCCTCACTTTTCCTAATCATGTTCGACCACACCGACACCAAGGTGATTAAGGCGGGCATAAACTATATGGTGCAGATGCACCTGAGCGTGGTGCTGCTCACCGTGGCCTTTATTTGGGTTTACTTTAAAACAGGAACTTTTGACTTTGTTGGAATAGGAGAGTTTTTCAAGACGAATGTTAACATCTGGCTCTTTCTGCTATTCTTTGTTGGGTTTGGAATTAAGGCCGGCTTTATTGGGTTGCACACTTGGCTTCCCTATGCTCACCCTGCTGCTCCCTCGCATGTATCGGGCGTAATGTCGGGTGTGATTGTAAAAATGGGCATTTTCGGTATTTTCCGCATTGCCTACTTTTTAACTTCCGACTTTCTACTGTTGGGTGAGGTGGTGCTTACCCTGTCGCTGCTCACGGGACTGTTTGGTATAGTAAATGCTGCAGTTCATCGCGACTTTAAGCGGATGTTGGCCTACTGTACCATCGAAAATATTGGTCTGGTAGGAATAGGCATAGGGCTTGGTTTAGTTGGCCTTGGACTGCACAATCCTGTGCTTTACTACCTAGGCTTTGGTGGTGCGCTGCTGCACGTGCTCAACCATTCGCTCTTTAAGTCGCTGCTTTTCTACTCTGCCGGCTCGGTTTACCGTCAAACGCACACACGCAATATGGAGAAGCTGGGCGGATTGCTACGCAAGATGCCCCATACTGCATTCCTCTTTCTCATCGGGGCATTGGCCATTGGCGGGCTGCCTCCTTTCAACGGTTTTATCTCTGAGTTCTTGCTCTACAGCGGTATGTTTGAGGGCTTCCATTCAACCGACGTTGCCATTTCTACCCTCATGGTGCTATCGGCTGCAGTGTTGAGTGTGATTGGCGGTGTCTCCATTCTCACCTTTACCAAATCGTTTGGAACCATATTTCTGGGCACACCTCGTCAGGAGCTAAAGAGCGAACCGACGGAGGTATCAAAATTGATGCTCCTTCCGCAATACGCAACCGTTGCTGCAATGATGGCGGTGGCCATCTTTCCCGGATACTTTATCAGGATAGCGGGGAGTGCTCTTAGCTGGCAGCATTTTTCTTCGGTTGAGTTAACCACATTAAGCATTTCTGGGTATGAATCGGTGCTCTCGCATATAAGCCTCTGGTCGTTAATCTTTATTGCGATGGTTGGAGCTGTTTACGCAATTCGGCTGTGGTTCTCACGAAGAGGAGTTGAAACCACCGTTGAGCCAACGTGGGGTTGTGGATACACGGCACCTTCATCCCGAATACAGTATACCGGAAAGTCGTTTTCCAAATCGCTTGGAAAGCTGCTTAACTTCATTCTTATTGAGAAGAAGAGCTACAGCGAGCTGACGGTGGAGGAGGTGTTCCCGCAGGAGCGCAAATACTCCTCCTACTACCACGACTTTTTTGAGTTTAGAATTATCGATCCGCTGGTTAAGGGGATTAACCGGTTTATTGGCCTGTTTCTCTTTGTTCAAAACGGAAGGGTTCAAGCATACGTAATTTATGGAATTGCCTTTATTGTTGTTGCACTGTTGTTCTCACTGGTAGGTGTATGGTAGCAATCAATGGACTATTGGTATTAATCATCGCCGCAATTGTGGTCATTCTCCTCGTCAATGTTCGGGGCAAGGGAATGTTTGCCGCTGCAGCCGTTGTTACCATTGCCATTGTGAGCAGCATGGTTGCCATTCCGGCACTGCTGGGGCATAGCTTTGAGGTTATGCTAACTGGTACCTACACATTTGGTCCTGTTGTCATAAAGGTTGATGCGCTTTCGGCCTGGTTTATACTCACCATCAACTTTACCATGACCACGGGGATTTTCTACGGTCTTGGCTACATGAAGCGCTATGCCGACCAGCGAAACAGCATCACCCTACACGCCATTGCCTACATTTTGCTGCATCTTGCGTTGGTTGGCCTTTGTGCCATTCAAAATGCAATGGTCTTTCTCCTCTTCTGGGAGATGATGGCGCTCTCGGCCTTTGTGCTCATAACCTTTGAACACGAGAAGAAGGATACGCTGCGGGCTGGCATCAACTACCTCATACACTCCCATGTATCCATTATCTTCTTGATGCTGGGCTTTATGTATGTGGCCTTCAAAACTGGGAGCTACAGCTTCAGCGCCATTGCCGATTTTGCACACCACCAGTCAGCTATGGCGGGCATTGCTCTGTTCTTGGCATTTTTCATTGGGTTTGCGATAAAGGCGGGTTTCGTTCCATTCCACACATGGCTTCCCTACGCACACCCCGTTGCTCCGGCACACATCTCGGCAGTAATGTCGGGTGTGGTAATAAAGATTGGTATCTTTGGAATGCTGCGTATGCTTCTGCTCATCAATTCCGATTATACCACCATTGGGTTTATCATTCTTTTTGCCTCCATACTATCGGGCGTCTATGGCGTGATGCTGGCCATTATTCAGCACAACCTTAAGCGTTTGCTGGCCTACCACAGCATCGAAAATATTGGCATCATTGGAATTGGGATGGGGATTGGAACCATTGGGTTGGGAATACACAACGAGGTGCTGGCTATTCTGGGCTTTGGCGGTGCACTGCTCCACGTGCTAAACCACTCCCTCTTTAAATCCTTACTTTTCTACGGAGCCGGAAACGTTTACCTTGCCACCCACACCGTTGCCATTGAGAAGTTGGGTGGAATAATTAAGAAGATGCCCCGCACGGCCATCCTCTTTCTAATTGCGGCGTTGGCCATCAGCGGACTTCCACCGTTCAACGGGTTTGTTTCCGAGTTTTTGATATACAGCGGCCTGTATGGCTGGATAGGAAGTGGGAGCATAGGAACGTTGGTGATTGTGCTATTTTCGCTGCTTAGCCTAGTGCTGATTGGTGGCTTGGCGCTCCTCTGCTTTACCAAGGCTTTCAGCATTGTATTTTTGGGTAGTTCCCGCCATGTAAACATCGAGGAGGTGCAGGAGCAGGGCCAGCTGCAGCTGGTTCCCATGTATTTTGTTGGGTTGCTAATGCTGCTCATTGGCTTTTTCCCCGCACTGTTTTTGCGCAT
>DATKVT010000146.1 GCA_035529935.1 Williamwhitmania sp.
GAGGGGACAGCGCTTAAGGGACGGCTGACTCATATTTCGGGGTACCGCTATAAAACATCCAAGTATCTATTGGGCACCCTGGATACAAAAGGGGAGTATTACCCATCTTTTTCCGACTTTCAGACCTTTATTAACTACGATATATCCTCTACCATTTCTGCTTCATTGCTAGGAAGTTACGCAACCAACAAGTATGAGTTTTTCCCGGAGAACAGGGAGACCTCATTTGGATTGCTCAGCAATCCTTTAGCTTTCAAGGTGTACTACGATGGCTGGGAGCACAATACCTACCAAACTGGATTAACCGCAGCAACAATAACCTTTCGTCCCGCTGAATCGTTGGCACTCAAGTTTATTGCTTCATCGTACATTTCTAGCGAGAGGGAGACCTACGATATTCTGGGAGAGTATTGGATAAATGAGCTCGATAATTCACTTGGCTCCAGTACATACTCCGACAGCTTGGTCAATGTGGGTATTGGATCATTTCTCAACCATGCACGCAATAGCCTGGATGCTTATGTGTACTCTTTTCATCACAAGGGAACCTATGTCAAAGGAAATAGCACCCTACAGTGGGGTGTAAAGGTTCAGCGAGAGCGCGTTTTTGATAACGTAAAGGAGTGGGAACTGATTGACTCTGCCGGCTATAGCCTTCCAAATGGAGGGAATAGCTTGAATTTGTACTCGCTGGCCAGTGCCCATAATCGTTTTGATGCATACCGGCATTCGGGGTACATTCAAGAAAAGTACGAATTTAACGCTGGCAAAGCAGAACTTTCAGTTACCGCTGGTGTAAGAGCCACATATTCAATGCTAAATGGGGAGTTGAATATTAGCCCCCGATTTTCTTTGGAGTATACTCCTCATGAAGGCAGCCCCGTTTCCTTTCATCTCTCTGGAGGTTCTTACGTTCAACCTCCTTTTGTTAAGGAGCTGCAGGATGAGACTGGCAAAATGAATTTCAACCTCAAAGCACAAAAATCGATACAAATTGTGGCGGGTTCGCGATACGACTTTTCGGCATTTGGAAAGCCATTTCGGTTTACCTCAGAGGTTTTTTACAAGCGGATGCGCAATCTGGAACCCTATAAGATGGATAATATCCAAGTAACCTATTCTGGAATGAATGTGGCAAATGGGTATGCATACGGTGCTGATTTTAAGGTAAATGGCGAACTCCTTCCTGATGCAGAAAGCTGGGTGAGCTTGTCTTTCCTTAGCTCTCGTGAGCATGTGGATTCGTATGTAGCCTCTGACGGAACTCTTGTTCACGCTGGCTATTTTCCAACGCCTAACGATCAGCGGCTGAACCTCTCCATGTTTTTTCAGGATTACCTAGCGGGCAATCCTACGGTGAGGGTGCATCTTACCCTGCAGTATGGTACCGGGTTACCTTTTTTTTCGCCTGAAAAAGATAGGTGGGACAACTACTTCCGGATGCCTCCTTATAGAAGGGTAGACATTGGGTTTACCAAGGTGTTGATCGACAATCCTACTCGAAAGAAGGTAAACAACTTTGCCGGATTATTTCGCTCGTTGATGGTAACAGTGGAGGTGTTTAACCTTCTTGATATAAACAATACAGTATCCTATCTGTGGGTTCGAACAGTAGGAAATCAGGAGGGGATACCAAATATGCTGGCCATTCCAAACTATTTAACTAGCAGGCGTTTTAATCTAAAGCTCTCAGCAAAATTTTAGATAAGTGCTTGTGAATATTGTTGGTGCGGTTAGCCAACAATTAGAAATTAGAAAAGGGTGGGATGATCTTGTTCAATCTTCTTTAAGATTGTAGTTATAATGGTTTCCCTGAAAAACTTAGACTTATTCGATATCTTATATCTTCGGCAAAAGGTATTAATCGCCTGCATCTCCGGCTCGTTGAACAGGAGCGACTTTTTAAAAGTTCGCTTTAAATGTTGCTCTCGCAAGGCGAGCATCTTACTTGCTCTGATTTTCCCCTTTTTTGAGGCCATAAAGTTTGGTTAACCTACACCGAGCAAAGGAATCAATTTTAGCCGTCAATTCTATCGTTATGTGAGGAGAAGAAGTTAACAATTCTCAAAAAGTTTTAAACAATTTGATGTGTGAAGCTTAAGTGTAGAACCACTTTTTTATCAATGGAATGGTTTCCAAAAATTTTTTTTCGCTTTTTTTTGAATAATTGCATAACTTTGACCGCGATGAGTAAAATAGAGCAACACCAATAAATTTCTTGGAATGGATTTTCGTAGCGAGTACCCGATTGAAGGGTCCTATGAGGGCAAGAGTTTTCTGATTGCAGAGGATGAGGAAATTAACTACCTATTTCTTGAAGAACTATTGAAGCCAACTGGTGCCATTCTATATTGGGCGGCCAATGGTGCGGAGGCGCTTCAACTGCTTGAAGACCATCCCGAAATAGAACTCATTTTAATGGACATCAAGATGCCTGTTATGAACGGCTACGAGGCTACACAGATTATAAGAAAGAAGGACCTTAAGGTAAAGATAATTGCCACAACTGCTTACGCATTTGTTGAGGATAGGGAAAAGGTGCTTAATGCAGGTTGTGATGGCTATATTTCCAAGCCGATAAATATCCAGCTGCTTATGTCTGAAATACGTAAGCTGCTGCGCTAAAATTATTTACATCTCGGCTGATAAAATTCTTTGGAAGGAATAGGACGGTTGTCTATATTGCTTTTTCTTTGTAGAAAAAAGGAGTAGCATGTCCCATATAAAAAGTAAGATTTTTTTCACAGCCATAATCACCATTTCAGGTCTATCGCTCCAAGCCAAAGAGATATCGCTAAATTCTGATCAATCGTTCGTTGGAAGCCAGCCCGGTGATTCTTCATCAATCGTTATAGCCAACTATTTCAGCCGGTGCAACCCATCACTCTCAATTGGCTGTTCAAAAGAGGGAATTGCGATTCCCGATTCACTTTATATTATTTGCAATAGCCCAGAGATGGGTGAATTTGTTTATCCTTTCAGGGGCCGAATGCTATCACCCTATGGCAATAAACGTAGGCATCACCTGCATTCGGGTGTCGATATTAAGCTACAGGCCGGCGATACGGTACGATGTGCATTCAACGGGATAGTTCGCATGGCAAGAAGGTTTCATGGGTATGGCTTAATGGTGGTTGTTCAGCATCCCAACGGTCTTGAGACTCTGTATGCACATCTCTCTAAGTTTTTAGTAAAGCAAGGCGAGGAGGTGCCGGCTGGTGCTCCTTTGGCACTTGGGGGGAGGACAGGGAGAGCTACAACAACACATCTTCACTTTGAAACCCGCTTTTTGGGTGACCATTTTGACCCTGCCGACCTTCTCAACTACCAGACTTTTACACTTAGTTCAGATACCCTAGTGGCCTACTATCGAAATGGTGATATTTCTGTTCTTCCAAAGGGTAGCGGTGATCTTTTAGAGGCAAACATGCCGACACCGGAAGGCGCAAAGGCATTTGTTGCGCATAAAGCAACTGGCCACTACGTTGTAAAAAAAGGTGATACCCTCTATTCTATTGCCCGAAGAAATAACATAGCACTGGTTGATTTGTGCAAGATGAACAGGGTTAAGCCCGGCGACATTCTATCCATTGGAACAAGGTTAAAGGTTAAATAGCCAGAAGAATATAAAGCGTTTTTGAAAGAATGGTCTAATGAGCTACTACGATTTCAGATGGCAGGTATTTATGGCAGTTGCTCAGCAGCTAAGTTTTACTCGGGCTGCAGAGCAGCTCTATGTTACTCAGCCAGCCGTTTCTAAGCATATACGAGAGCTGGAGTTGCTGATGGGGGTTTCACTCTTTCAACGCAAGGCAAACCGAGTTGAGTTAACGCAGGCGGGTGAGCTAGTTAAGAGCCGGTTGATGCAGGTATTCAAGATATATGGGGAGATGGAGTATGAGCTAGGCTTACTGAAAAACACCATTTCGGGTGAGCTGAGGATTGCCGCCAGCTCCACCATTGCGCAGTATGTGCTGCCCGAATACCTTTCCCGCTTTTACGAACAGTATCCCCACCTTAGAGTATCAATTGTTTCCGGTAACTCTCGGGAGGTGGAGGAGTTGCTGGAGATGAATCGTGCCGATATTGGCATGGTGGAGGGCTCCTCGAGCCGAAGCGGGCTGGTTTACCTGCCTTTTTTGGATGATGAACTCATTGCTGTGGCATCTCCATCTTATGCTGCTACATTGCCACAAAAGCTTTCTGTTGGTGATTTACTGAGCATTCCGTTGGTGGTTCGCGAAGCTGGTTCTGGAACACTTGAGGTAATAGATAGGGTGCTGCAGGAACAGGCCGTAAGGGTAGACCAGCTAAATGTAGTGCTGCAACTTGGCACCACCGAAGGAATAAAACAATTTTTGGAGCACGCGTCATGCATTGGCATAGTGTCGAAAAAGTCGGTTGAAAAGGAGTTGGAGCGGGGTACATTATTTGCCGTTCCCTTGAAGGAAATTTCGTTTAAGCGTGAATTTCGCATTGTATTGCATAGCAGCCAGCCTGCTGGCAGCACCGCTCTCTTTTTAAAGGATCTACTGCCAACCTATAACCTTTAGCTATATGTTATAATTATTTTGAATTGGGATAGCTCATATTATTAGGGTTTCTTTGCATTGAATAAAGGAACTTTAATGATAATAAATTATACCCAATCACGTAATGTGTTAGTTGTTGCATTACTAATAATTATGCTTTTTGTTAGCATCGCTGGTTTTGTTGGTGGACCATTGGCCCTTTTACTAGGTGTTGCTGCCTCTTTCACAATGGGAAATCCTAACCCAGTATTTTATTCAAAAGTTTCGAAGTATTTGCTGCAAGTTTCTGTGGTTGGAATGGGCTTTGGCATGAACCTAAGGGCCGCAATTGCGACAGGAATTCACGGTTTCTGGATAACGCTTGCATTTATCAGCTTTACACTTATTGTTGGCAACATCATGGGACGGCTGTTAAACCTTTAAGGCTTGGCGTTTGGCTTTGGTTACCACCCTATCCTTAAAATATTACTGTAGCTTTTTCAATCTATAATTAGTGAATTATTAACAACTTAAACAGGTATAACATGAGCTGGATTACATTGATTTTGGGCTTTGCCTTTGGGGCACTGCTACAGGTGGCTAGGCTTAATCGCTTTAACACCATAAGTGGACTTGCCATGCGCGAGAACTATACCGTGGCAAAGGCTATTGCTGCTTCCATTGGCGTTGGAATTATTATTATTGCGTTAGAGGTTGGACTGGGAATGGCCACCTTCCACGTAAAACCATTTTTGGTAGTTGGAATTGTGCTTGGAGGATTACTCTTTGGTTCAGGGATGGCCATTTTGGGTTATTGCCCAGGTACCCTTCCGGTGTCGCTGGGAGAGGGCTCGCTTGACGCATTGTTTGGCATTGTTGGTGGTATAGTGGGCGGTGTGGTTTTTACAGTTATTCAACCGTCAGCTGCTCATCTGCTAGGACCTAATCTTGGCAGCATGTCGTTTCTATCTATGGCTGGTATTGGGAGTTTTGGCTACTATACCATTGCCATTATTGTTGGTGCGGTCTTTATTGGTGCAGCCTTCGTTCTGCAGGGTAAGGAGCGCACGGTGGGCTACAAATGGCTAATTGCAGGTAGTGGGCTTGCTCTTTTGAATGCCATTGTTTTTCTTCCTTCGGTGGCTAACCGCATTATTGGTGCATCCACCGCATACCCCTACGCTGGCGATATGATTACCTCGTCCACAGGTAATACTTACTTTTCCGCCATTGAAACCCCAGGAAGGTGGGAGCTGCTGTTCTTGACTGGCGCTTTCCTTTCGGGCCTTGTTATCTCCTTGTTAAGAAAGGAGTTTAAGCTGCAGCTGATGCATTCCAACTGGACGAGATTCAAGGGCGAGAGTTCAGCTAAGCGGATGGTATGGGCATCGCTGGGAGGATTTGTACTAATTATTGGTGCCCGAATGGCTGGCGGATGCACTAGCGGTCATATCTTATCGGGAGGTATGCAGCTGGCAATTAGCAGTCTAGTGTTTACTGTTTTTGTATTTTCGGGACTTTTGCTTACTGGTTGGTTGTTCTACAGAAAATCCAGTCGTTAGTGCAAATCCATGTTGCGTCTTTTTTTGTAAAATAGTTCAACCATTTGAGAACAAGCTGGCTTCAATAATCCTTATTTTTACAAAAAAGGAGAAATGGAAGATAGCGCTAGAAAATACTGGAATGAACGACTCAACAAAAGTGCTGCCGCTTTCCGAAGTAATGGTTTCAATGTAATAATTATTAATAACTTAGCAGAGGTGTCAAGTGCCATTCTACCGGAATTACTCACCCATTCGGAGGGGAAGGTGGTTTCGTATGGGGACTCTCTTACGCTGCGCCAAACGGGAATTTTAGATGCTCTAAAAGCTGTGCAGGGTATTACCTTCCTTGACGGATTTAGGGAGGATAGGAGTCGTGAGGAGAACTTGGTGGTGCGGCGTCAGGCGCTACTTTCCGACATTTTCCTAACTGGCACTAATGCCATTACTGCCGCGGGCCAGCTTGTAAATCTCGATATGATTGGGAATCGAATTGCGCCAATTGCCTTTGGGCCATCCAGTGTTTACCTTTTTGTGGGAAGAAACAAGCTGGTGGACGATGTAAAGCAGGCACGGCAGCGAATTCGTCGATATACTGCACCTTTAAACGCCATTAAACATCCTAACTTCTCAACCCCATGCCAGCGTACTTCCGTTTGCAGCGACTGCAAAAGCCCGGACCGGATATGCAACGCATGGCTCATTACCGAAAAATCGTTTCCGAAGGGGCGAATTACGCTGGTGCTTATAAATGAGGATTTGGGGTTGTAGCGAAAGCCCAGCGAAGTGAGATTTGGGTCGGTAACGAGGTTCCTGAATCTTAATGTTTACGGCGTTTTTTGACAAATGGTGTTGTTGATACCTAAACACTTAAGTATTCGTTCATTGTTGTTAGCTAATTAGGTGTTTATACTGGAAAATTTTTTTGCAAACGTTTTCTTGGGACAAATGCTGCTCATTTCGGGCAGCATTTCTCATTTAAGATGTCATCGATTGGACATTTTTATGCATATTTCCACTACGCAATTCTCCATTTTTGACAAATTTAGGGTAGGAGAGGTTGAACATTTGCAATTTATTCTGCCCATTTTAAACGCACATGTAGTACTTATGAAATATGCTGTAAATCAATAATTAAATTCAAAATAGTTCCAATTTTGACGTAGCATTGACGTAGGCTATAACAGGTTGCGCAAACGTTTGTGTTTTACAATTTGAAATTGGTTGAGGTTAAGACGTGGTAGGAAATGGTGCTAGGCGGCCAATTGGGTTGTAATTTTTCAAACGTTTTAAACCCCTAACTAAACTAAAACTTAACTCACATGAAAAAAACACTTCTTTCAGCTTTCTTGATTCTGTTAGGAGGGGTTCTTTATGCGCAAAGTTTAAGCGTCAAAGGAACCGTTACGTCAGCCTCTGATGGCGGACCACTTCCAGGTGTTACAATTATTGTTAAGGAGATGCCAGGAAAAGGAACAACTACAGATGCCGATGGTAACTACTCCATTATGGTTGAAGCTGATCAAACATTGGTATTTTCTTTTATTGGAATGGAAACCCAGACCATTCCGGTTAATGGGCAAACAAAGATTAACGTAGCGCTGGCCAACTCTTCTCAAAAAATTGATGAGTTGGTTGTAATTGGCTATGGTGTTCAAAAGAAAAGCCTTTTAACCTCTGCCATTGCCTCAGTCTCAAGCAAGGACATTGAAGAGTCCAATCCACTTCGTGTAGAGCAGGCTCTTCAGGGTAAAACTGCCGGTGTGGAAGTTATTTCCAACTCAGGTCAACCTGGTGATGGATTCACTGTCCGTATTCGTGGTATTGGCACTACGGGTGATTCCAATCCTATCTATATAGTGGATGGAATGCCGGTAGGTGGAATTGACTATTTGAACCCTAACGACATTCAGTCTATAGAAGTATTGAAGGATGCCTCTGCCACGGCAATCTATGGTGCTCGTGGAGCAAACGGTGTAGTGCTAATAACCACCAAGCAGGGGAAAAAGGGAAAACTAGTTGTGAACTACGATTTTTCATATAGCATTCAAAATGCATGGAAAAAGGTCTCTTTGCTCGATGCAAGAGAATATGCCATAATAATGAACGAAAGCTATGCTAACGATAATAGCCCAATTCCATTCCCCGATGTGGACGCTGTAGTTGCTGCGGTGGGAAAAGGAACTGATTGGCAAAAGGAGATTTTTTACAAGAATGCACCTGCCGTTAACCATCAGTTTACGGTAAGCGGAGGGAATGATGCATCAACATATCTCTCTTCATTTTCCTATACGCTACAAGATGGAATTGTTGCAAAGGGAAAATCAAATTACGAACGTTATACGTATCGCATTAATTCTGCTCACCACAGTGGGATATTTAGCTATGGAAATAATCTAGTATTCACCAGCAAGAAAACACGTGGTATTGATCCAAATGCTGAGTTCAGTGGCCCGCTATCGAAGGCTGTAAATATGGACCCAATTACCCCTGTAAAGAATCCTGATGGAACTTGGGGTCATTCTAACTATGCCACTCAAGAGGTTGTGAACCCAGTAGCTTACCTCAGCATAATCAACTCAGAGTATAAGGAGAACAAGGTTGTGGGTAACGTTTGGGCACAGCTGGAACCCATGAAGGGATTAAAGGTTCGGTCTACATTTGGTATCGACCTTGCCAATGGATTTTCAAGAACATTCACTCCTGTTTATGACCTCGGTGGGAATGTAAAGTCTACAGTATCACAAGCCAGTGCCACTAACGATCGTTGGTATACATGGCAGAATGAAACTACAGTATCCTATTCAAAGACCATAGGTTCGAGTGCATTTACAGCGTTAGCTGGTATGACTGCTAATAGTTATCGTCACGACAATCTTGGTGGCAGCAAAAACAATTTGCTTTTTAACGATTTTGAGCATGCTTACATCAATAATGGAACTGATGAGGACAGCTACAAATCGTGGGGAGGTGCCGATGAGCATGCGCTTTTGTCCTATTTTGGTAGAGGCAATTACGCATTCAAGGACAAGTATATTGTTGAAGCAGTTATCCGTGCTGACGGTTCGTCCAACTTTGGAGCCAACAATAGGTATGGTTACTTTCCTGCCTTCTCTGCTGGCTGGGTTCTCACAAAGGAATCCTTTATGGCTGATTTTCCTTCTGTTTCATTCCTAAAGTTACGAATAGGCTGGGGCCAAAATGGTAACGAATCAATAGGAGCCTTCCAATATACCTCCTTGATTGGATCTGGAAGCAAATATACCTTTGGTACAGGTGAAGTAATAACTGTGGGTTCTAATCCAACCAGCATTTCCAACCCCGATCTTCGGTGGGAAACTTCAGAACAGACCAACATTGGGCTTGATAGCAGATTCTATAAAGATAAGTTTAGTGTTAGCTTAAACGTTTATAGAAAGGATACCAAAGACCTGTTGGTTGTGGCTCCTATACCTGCCTTTGTGGGAAGTGGTGCACCAACCGTAAATGGTGGCTCCGTTAGAAACCAAGGTATTGAGTTGGAATTGGGCTACAAGACAAATATTCATGACGTGGCCATTGACGTTAGTCTTTCCGGTGGCTACAATAAGAATAAGGTGCTTACTATAGATAATAGTGAAGGCCGCATATACGGCGCCAATGTTGCAGTAGGTATGTATAACGTTTGTATGGCAGAAGTTGGCCAGCCAATCGCCTTTTTCTGGGGCTATAAAACGGCTGGGGTCTTCCAAAATCAAGCACAAATTCTTGCCCATACTGCTGATGACGGTACCGTGCTGCAGCCTAATGCTAAGCCTGGTGACCTCATTTGGGTTGACTTTAATAACGATGGTAAGATTGACGATAAAGATCGCACCAACATTGGAAATCCATATCCCAAAATGACCGCTGGTTTAAGTTTCTCTGCAAACTATAAGGGTTTTGATTTTAACATGTTTTGGTATGGTGCATTTGGACAGGATATCTATAGTGGATCACGTCGTTACGACCTACCAATGTCCAACTGGGAATCTTCGGTTTTGGGTCGTTGGACCGGCGAAGGTACATCCAACTCATTTCCTCGCGTAACCATTGCCGACCCCAACCAAAACTTCTTCAGGGTGTCGGACTTCTATGTTCACAATGGCTCGTATGTAAGGCTAAAGAATATAACCCTCGGCTATACCTTGCCCGAGTCCATTAGCCAGAAGGTTAAAATGTCGAAGTTGAGAATATACATATCCTCTAACAACCTGCTGACATTTACCAAATACAAAGGCTTTGATCCGGAAATTGGTGCTAAGAGTTCACTCGATGTTGGTATCGACAGAAATGTATACCCACAGGCTCGCACCATTATTTTTGGACTAAACATTGGTTTTTAACCTATTAACTTAACTGCTATGATGAAAAAAACATATATTCTGCTGATGGTTATTCTTGTTGCGGGCCTTGGTTCATGCACAAAGGATTTCCTCCAAAAGGAGCCCTTAACCAATAGGGTTGAGGATAACTTTTACAAAACACCCGACGATGCTTTTCAGGCATTGGTTGCTGTTTACGACGTACTTCAGTGGCAAACTGGTGGAGGTTACCATCCCTACGATCTTATAACAGACATTCTATCCGATGATGCTTACAGTGGTGGTTCAGGCCCAGGTGATCGACCAGGTTTGGTCAGGATGGGAAAGTTCAGCGAATATACCACCGACGAGGAGCCTCTTGGTTTATGGAAAGACCGATATACAGGAATTTATCGTGCGAACCTGCTACTTGAAAAAATAGTGGATATTCCTTTTACAGATTCTTTGCTTAAGGTAAGATACATAGCCGAAGCTAGATTTTTAAGGGGATACTACTATTTTCAATTGGAGCAGTTGTTTGGTCATATTCCGTTAATTCTTAAACCATTAACTCCTGCCGATTACAATCAGGTACAGGCCGATCCGGCGGATGTTTATAACCAAATTGCAAGCGATCTTTACTATGCATACAATAATCTTCCTGCTGTAATTCCATCAAATGAGGCCGGACGAGTTTCTAAATGGGCTGCCGGCTCCAAGTTGGCAAGAGTTTACCTGTATTATGAAGGTTATGGTAAGGGTGTACTTGGAATTACCAGCGATTTGAAAGCCGATGACAAAACTTTTACAAAGGCTGATATTGAGGTTATTGTTGACGATGTGATTACCAGCAGCGGTAGCGATCTCATGCCTAACTATGCCGACCTATTTACCCTTGCTAATAAGAACAATATTGAATCCATTTTTGAGGTTCAGCATACCTCCAAAGGTGACTGGGGCGATTGGGGATGGGCCAATGGCAGCGAAGGAAATTGGACCATTATTATGTCCGGTCTTAGAGGTGTTGATGATCCTATTTATGATGCAGGGTGGGGCTTTCAACCAGCTACACCTTCACTTGTAAGCGAATTTGAACCAGGCGACAGCCGCTACTTTGCTTCTATTTTTGATCCTGCTGCTGAGGGGGTAACCTATAAGCCACAGGATTGCTACCAGCATACTGGTTATGCATTCAAAAAGGTTCAGCCATTAAAAGCAAATAAGGCCGCTACTAACAGCGATCTCAACTGGCCCAACAACTGGATGGTTATCCGTTTTGCCGACGTGCTGCTCATGGGTGCGGAGCTAAACCTCAGCAACAATCTTGGTAAGGCTCAAACCTACTATAATCGCGTTAGAGCAAGGGCTTTTGGATCTGCTGCAACCCCGCCAACCCTTACCAACGACGCCAATGGTCTTAATCTAATTTTCCATGAGCGCAGAGTTGAGTTTGCTGGAGAAGGTCTTCGTTATTGGGACTTGATGCGTCGAGGTTTAACCTATACGCAGCAGGAGATTAATGCAGCGGCAGGTGTTGTACCACAGGATGAAACATTTAATTCCGCTACCCTTGGTTTGTTGCCCATACCGCAGTCGGAAATTACTGTTTCGGGCAACAGCTTGGTTCAGAATGCTGGATACTAATTCACACGCAACATTGAAATAAATAAAACTATGAAAAGACATATTCTTCTGATTGGATATCTCACGGCTATGAGTTTTCTCTGGTTTGGTTGTCAACCAGTGGAGACCGATAAGCCCTCAATAGGTGCTGCACC
>DATKVT010000147.1 GCA_035529935.1 Williamwhitmania sp.
GTTGGTATTGCAGCCGCTATTCAACACCGTTACAACCTCGATGTGGTGCCGCACCTTATTTGCGGTGGCTTCAGCGTGGAAGAGACGGAGGATGCCCTGATCGATTTTGATTTTCTAGGTATCCAAAACATTTTGGCTGTAAGAGGTGATTCCGATAAAATTACCGGCAAGTTTGATCCCAAACCCGGTGGTCACCGCCATGCTGTTGATCTAGTAAAACAAGTAATGAGGATGAACAGTGGGAAATATATTGATGAGAACATTGAATCGGCAAATCCAACAAGTTTTTGCGTAGGAGTAGCGGGCTATCCCGAAAAGCATACCGAAGCTCCAAACATGGCCACCGACCTAATGTATCTAAAAGAAAAGGTTGATGCCGGTGCTGCCTACATTGTTACGCAGCTGTTTTTCGATAATAGTAAGTTCTTTGCCTTTGTGGAAAATTGCCGAAAAATAGGAATAACTGTTCCAATTATTCCAGGCATTAAACCCATCTCCTTAAAGGAACATCTAAACATTTTGCCACGTGTTTTTAATGTTGACTTACCTGAAGAACTGGTGCGCGAACTCAACTTTTGCAGAGACAACAAGGCGGCCAGAGAGTTAGGTGTTGAGTGGGCAATAAAACAAACACAGGAACTTAAACGTGCCGGAGTACCCTCCATCCATTTCTACACCATGGGGAAATCGGACAATATTGCAAGGATAGCAAGAGCAGCCTACTAGCTGTTACGACTGTAAACTACAAGTATTTCGCCAACATCTCAAAAAGAATCTTCTGTTCAATTGGCTTGAATATATAGTCGTTGCAACCCGCCTTTATGGCTAAAGCCACATCAGGGCTTTGGGTATAAGCCGATTGTGCTACTATTGGGATTTTTTGGTCGATTTCACGTATTTTTTTCATAGCGGTAATACCATCCATCACCGGCATCTTAATATCCATTAGCACAAGGTCGAACTGTTTACCATCCAAGATGAGGGCCAATGCTTCTTTACCATTTCTTGCAATTACAACTTCCAGACCATTTGGTTCTAAAATCTGCGATAGTAAAAAGGCATTAACACTATCATCCTCCGCTATAAGAACCTTCTTACCTGTCCAGTCAACGGTCAAGGTATTCTGCTCGTGTACCGTTGCCATTATGGGTGATTCCAGTGAAGGTGAATAAGCAATGGTGAAATAAAATGTAGATCCAACTTTAGGTTTAGAACTTACCCAAATATTTCCACCCATGAGTGTAACGATGGCCTTTGAAATGGCAAGCCCAAGGCCGGTTCCACTCGCTAGTTTTGCAGAATCTGTCTCAGCCTGCCTAAATCGTTCAAAAATGAGCTGGTGATCAACCTCTGAAATCCCAATACCTGTATCCTCAACAAAAAACTCTAGCATAGCTCCTTTTTTGTGGTATCCAAATTTCACATGACCTGTGCTGGTAAACTTAATCGCGTTGCCAATAAGGTTGGTTAAGACCTGCTTTAACCTATCTCCATCTAACATTAAGAAGGCATCCTCATCATTGAAATCTTTGAAAGTGAGCAACTCAATCCCTTGCTCATTGGCTTTACCCAGGTGGATGAGTTGCTGCTCATCAATAAGTTGATTGAGGTTGGTGGCAGAGATATTTAGCTGAACCTGACTGGCTTCAATCTTCGAAATATCGATAAGGTCATTTATAATTGTGAGCAGCTGCTTGCCACAAGTTTGAATTATGCCAACATATTGTTCCTCCTCAGCAATTGAATTATCCCTATTTAACAAAAGCTGCGAAAAACCAACAATTCCATTCATGGGTGTTCGAATTTCGTGGCTCATGTTAGCAAGGAAAGTGGATTTCAGTCGGTCGCTCTCCTCTGCTTTGTTTTTTGCCTGTACGAGTTCGATATTCTGAAGTTCTATTTCCCGGTTCTTGCGTCTTACCTCCTCTTCTGCTTGCTTTCGAACAGAAACATCGCGATATATGCCATACACACCAAGCTGACCTCCCTTAAAAACAATAGGGTTAGCTAAAATAGAAACATAAACTAACGAGCCATCTTTACGACGACGAATTGTTTCGTACACCTCCGGCTTTCCTCTGTTTGCTGAAAAGAAGACACTGTTGGATTCATCAATCAGATGTTCTGGAACGATCAAGTCATTCAGCGGTTTCCCTTGTACCTCCTCCTTCGAATATCCAAAAAGTTTGGTAAACTCTAAATTGATTCGAAGAATAGTTTGGTCGAGGTCAAGAATAACTATGGCCTCCGGGGACCACTCAAAGAGTTGTTCAAAGTAAACTCGCTCCAGTTCAATGGCCTCCTCGGCTATTTTTCTTTCTGTTACATCAATGGCTAGTCCCACCACACCAACGGGCATCCCATTTCTGTCAAGTTGAGGGGAGAAGATGGTATCAAGCAAAAC
>DATKVT010000148.1 GCA_035529935.1 Williamwhitmania sp.
ATTCAGTGACGGGTGACGGAAAAGTGACAAGGTGACGAGTTACAAAGCTACAAGTTACCAAAAGACCGGTTCTGGGGCCGCTAATCATTTCCCCGCACTTTAGGGCGGGGGTAACGGCAAATTCCAAAACGGAGCGGTGCACGCTCCAATGGCCTTCACAGCACCGAACCTTCCATGCACCGCAACCACCGTAAGGATTAAGAAGGTGGGAGTGGTGCCAAGGCAAACCTACAGCCAATTCAGTGACGGGTGACGGAAAAGTGACAAGGTGACGAGTTACAAAGCTACAAGTTACCAAAAGACCGGTTCTGGGGCCGCTAATCATTTCCCCGCACTTTAGGGCGGGGTTGACGGCACCATCCAAAACGGAGCAGTGCACGCTCCGATGGCCTTCAGCGCACCGAACCTTCCATGCACCGCAACCACCGTAAGGATTAAGAAGACCGAAGTCGGGACAAAATCACACTTGGTTTGTAGGAATACCTAACTTGATTTGGAACAAACCAAAACCTTGGTGAGGTTAAGTCTCAACACCAAATCAAATGACCCCATTTAAGAAGAAACATATTGTACAGTGCAACCCTACAAGAATTAAAGATGGCCTGCAAGAAATTGTTTTTGGTCAATTTTATCCATAAATAATGTAGAGGGAATTATATCTATATTTACATTTAAGAGCAAAAGAAAAGGTTGATCGCCATTTTAATAAACTTATATGCATACAGCTATGTTTAGCTTTAAAGCGGCGTAAAACAATGCCTGTGGAACTATCAAATTTCGTGAAAATGGATTTTTCTGAACTATCAAAAGAAGAGATTATAAATCAGCTATTAACAATAGAGGCTAAGCTTGAGTCCACCGAGCAACTCCATGCTGAGCAAATGGCTAAAATGGAGCAGGCACAGGCGACCTTACTGGAACAGGAGCAAAACTACCGCGAAATATTCAACTCCACCCGCGATGCAATATTTATTCACGATGGCGAAACTGGTGCAATACTAGAAGTCAACGACACCATGCTTCGCCTGTTTGGTTTCGATAATAAGCAGGAGGTGCTGCAACATAATACTGGATATGTGAGCGCAGGCGATGAAGGCTACACGGAGGAAAAAGCGCTGGAAATGATTCACCTAGCGCTTAAAACCGAGTCCAAAGCATTTGAGTGGCGTGCCAAAAAGAAAAACGGCACAAATTTCACAGTAGAGGTATCGCTTCAGCAAACTACCATTGGTGGGAAGAGTCGAATAATGGCCACAGTGCATGACCTAACCCGGCTTCAAAAGCAGAGAGAGGCGCTTACCAAAAGCAAAGCGAACTACCAAAACCTCTACCTTATGCTACGCATGATGTGCGACAACGTGGAGGATTTGCTCTGGGCCAAAGACCTAAACAACTGCTACATATTTGCCAACAAGGCCATGTGCGAAAGGCTGTTAGGAGCCAATAACCTCAGTGAACCCATTGGTAAAAACGACATGTATTTTGCTGAAAGGGAGCGGGCAACACATCCGGATGATCATCAATGGCATACCTTTGGAGAAATTTGCCGTGACACGGATACCATAGTCCTTCAAAATAGAAAAACTGAACGCTTTGATGAGTATGGAAACGTGAGGGGGCAATTCCTTTTCCTTGACGTATTCAAATCACCCTTCTACGACGAGAAGGGAAACATTATTGGAACCGTGGGTAGCGGTCGCGATGTAACCCGAGAAAAGCAGCTGGAGAAGGAGTTTAACCAATCGAAGAAGCTGCTTGCCAAAAGCGAGGAGAAGTATCGACAGCTGGCAGAGATGGCCACAGATATTATTCTTATGCACAACATCGACGGTGAAGTTACTTACGTAAACCCAGCCGGACTAAAAATTGTAGGACTTGAATCCTATCCAAAAAAACCTCAAAATCTCTTCAACTATATTCCTCCGGAATTTCACCAGCAAATAAAGCAGGGGCTTGAAGAAAGGTTGGCCGGAAAAATGGGGCCACACATAACCGAGCTTGAAATTCTCAACGCAAAGGGAGAGCGAGTACCACTGGAGGTTAATGCCTCCCCCATTTTTGTTAACGGCAAACTTGACGGCATGATAACCATTTGCCGGAATATCACTGAGAGACGGGATGCAGAGCAAAAACTCCGGCAAAGCGAGGAGCAGTTCAAGAGCTTCTTTGAGAGCAATAGCGCCGTTATGCTTCAGGTGGATCCTCAAACCGGAAAAATTGTTAGAGCAAACGAGGCGGCCATTCAATTCTACAAATATCCAGAGGAGATACTGCTTTCTAAGACTTTATATGATATTAATGTGGACGGAGAACAAGAAACCTTTAATCGGATTTCTAAAGCTCAGCATGAACGCATTAGTTACTTCCAACTTGAACAGAAGCTGGCAACTGGTGAATTCAGGGTAGTGGAAACTTACCCAACTCTCATTAATGTTGGCGACAAGAGTTATCTTTTATCCATTATACACGATATTACAGAACGGGAAATAGCAGGAACGGCTCTTTTAGAGAGTGAGAAAAAGTATAGAGACCTCTTCGAAAATATGCCCAATGGATACTACCGCTCAACTGTCGATGGAAAATTTGTTTCGGTGAATCCTGCGTTTGTAAAAATGCTGGGCTACGAAAGTTCCGACGAGCTAATGAAAGTTGATATTCCCACGACTCTAAATGTGGAGCCTTCGGCACGTGAAGCGATAATTGCCGAAAACAAAGATTTTATTGAAAAGGCTGAAATATACCAGGTGAAAACCAAAAGTGGTAAGCTAATTTGGCTTGAGGATAATGCCCACTACATAATGGATAGCAGCGGCAATGTTCAATTCTGCGAAGGCATTTGCCGCGACATTACCGAACGAGTGGAATACGAAAGTGCCCTACGGAATAGCGAGCAGCGATTTCGGGCACTGGTTGAATCATTCCCTGACCCCATTGTATTGTATATCAACGGAAAAATTATTTTCATAAACAATTCAGGACTTAATTTTTTGAGGGCCAGTACTCCCGATCAAGTGCTGGATCGATCGGTACTGGACTTTGTTCATCCCGACGCCCGAGTGTTTTCGAAGGAGAGAATTCGCATGACTTCCGAGGAACGTAAACTTGCTCCTTTGGTAGAAACAAAATTTGTCCGTCTTGATGGGAGCATTGCGGATGTGGAGGTAGTTACCATTCCAATTACTTACGATGGAAAGCCAGCTATTGCTACCATTGTTCATGATATTACCACCCGTAAGCAAAATCAAGAACAAATTGTAATGCTTACTAAAGGTATTGAGCAAAGTCCTGTATCTGTTATAATTACCGATACCAATGGGATTATAGAATATGTTAACCCCCATTTTTGTAAGGTTACAGGTTGGTCAGCCAAGGAGGCAGTTGGACAAAAGCCCAGCATTCTAAAATCGGGAGACAAAACCTCTGCCGACTACAAGCTACTGTGGGAAACCATCACTACCGGCAACGATTGGCAGGGTGAGTTCTACAATCGACGAAAAAATGGTGAAGGCTTTTGGGAATTTGCCTCCATCTCGCCCATTAAAAATAGCAAGGGAAAGATTACCCACTTTATCGCCGTAAAGGAAGATATTACCGTGCGAAAGCAAACAGAGCTCATGCTTAAGGAGAAAAATGAGGAAATCCTAAGCCAGAACGAGGAGTATCAGGAGGTAAACGAACGACTTATCCAAACAATAAAGGAACTCAATATTGCCAAGGAGCATGCAGAGGAGAGCGATCGACTAAAATCAGCCTTTCTCTCCAACATGAGTCACGAAATACGAACACCAATGAACGCCATTATGGGCTTTTCAAAAATGCTTTGCGAAGCCGAAGTAGATGAAAACTCCAGAGTTGAATATGCTGGCATTCTTAACAATAGCTGCGCAAGGTTGCTCAATACAGTGAATGATGTATTGGATATCTCGAAAATACAAGCTGGCCAAATGGAGGTTCACCAAGGCAAGTTTTGGCTCGAGAAAGTTTTTAAAGAGTTGCATTCACTTTACATTGGAAACTTCAACAAAAAGAGTATTGCGTTCACCCAATTTGTCGATCCTGTTCTAATGTCCACCATGGTCTATTCCGACGAGCAAAAGGTATACCAAATTCTAAACAACTTGCTGAGTAACGCATATAAGTATACCGATAACGGTAGCGTGTTGTTGGGAAGCAAAGTTGTGAAAAATACGCTTGAAATTTATGTTACCGATACTGGTGTTGGAATTTCAAAAGAAAATCAAACGCTCATCTTCGACCGATTTACCCAGGAAAATATGGATTTTTCGAGAGAACAGGAGGGTACCGGATTGGGTTTAGCAATTTCCAAAGGGCTAGCTGAACTTCTTGGCGGTCGCATAAATCTGAAGTCAGAAAAAGGCAGAGGCTCCACTTTTACGCTTACCCTCCCTTTCAATAATAGTGAAGATTTGGCTGTAACACCGACGATTGTAAAAAAAAGAGTTGCAATTCCACAGTCGATGCAAGCAAATATCCTCATTGCCGAGGATGATGAATTCAGCTTCATACTGGCCACAAAAACTCTTGAACCATACTCTGGCATTAATATATTGCGAGCAAAAACAGGAACAGAGGCAGTATCGCTGTGCCGGGCAAATAAATCCCTAGCACTTATTTTCATGGATGTTAAAATGCCGGAGATGGATGGCCTGGAAGCCACTCGGCGTATTAGAGCCTTTAACCCCACCATCCCTATTGTGGCAGTTACCGCCTATGCACTTTCTAACGACAAAGAACAAGCACTTATGGCTGGATGCGATGAATATATCGCAAAACCGTACTCAAGTGAGCTGCTGATTAGAACATTAGCAAAATTTTTGGCAGTCATCTAGTTATTCAACTTAAATCCAGCCGTTTAAAACGATGCCCTAATCTCCATGGTTCCCGCATGTATAATTTTTCCATCGGAAAGGTAACGACCGTTATAGCTGATGTTTGCCTCAATACCCGCTGGCAGTTTACGGCTTAGCGTAAGGCTCCAAACAGCATTCTTTCCTACCTTGAGCCCTGAGAGCAACTCATACGAAACGGGGGATGTGGAGGGTGCAAAGGCGTTGATTCGAACCCAAGAAAAGGAGCCATCCAACTTCAACTTATTGGGAATGCTGGCAGAGCCTTCAATTCCCAGTCGGTGAGTAAATGCATCTTCCAAGCCAAGAATATTTTTCTTTTCGGAATAGTCCCAAACAAATCGCAGCATATAGCGTAAATCCATGGTTAATTCCAACTTGGATGATGATTTGAGCCCATTAAGTAAGTTATTGTTCGAAGGAAAGAGTTCGGATGTCAAACCCGAGCTGCTTTTCTCGCCCTGCCACCCCAACAGCAGAACGGCGGCAGGTCGATATTTAAGAACCACCGTTTGGGTGAGCCCATTCCTGGCTTCACTGCCACCAACAAGGAGTTGCTTTGTGCTGGAGGATTGAACATATACCTCTGCGGCATATTTTTTATTGGGTGAGCTGAACCCGCCACCATATCGCCAGCTGCCCTTGTGTGCTATCAAGTCAGCGTTGGTAAGCGCGGGGAAAAAGGCTGGGAAGGCGCTAAAGGAGGATTGCTTCTCCTCTGCCTGTGCCGATGCTGTTAACGAAAAGCAAGCCAGAATACTCTTAATTCCAGAGGTATCGTGCCAAGCTCTTGCTGGAGTAAAAGTCCCGGAAGCTGAAAAGGCACCGGTAAAAGCCTTCAGATAGTTGGTGGTTGGAAGGCTCACCTTTACATACTCAGCCTGATCGGAATAGGCAGCAATCTCAAACTCATTCAACTCCTTAATTCCATCGCCATTGTAGTCTACCCATGCATACTGACCTTGCCCTGACGTTACCTTAATGAAGGTATAGTCTTGTCGGGGAATTAAGCCCGATCCAAGCTCGTAGGAACCATTTAGGTTTAACATGCGACCCAATAACATAGAGCCACCCTCTACCCTGCCCAGCACGGTTTCTTCACGCGTTTTAGAGGAGTCGGCATAGTGTAGCGATCGATAGGATGCCAGCACGCGCAAAAAACTTCCACCACTCCTCGTTTTTTCAACCGATGTGCTTAGCTCCTGTGCAGTGGAAAATAGCGACATGCTGTTCCTCTTGGCAAGGTAGTCTCGCCGCTCCTTGTAGGCCAACTTAATGGGCGTCTTAGCTTTACCGGTGCTGCGAATGTAACCCTCAACCTCGTTAAAACCTTTGCTAATGGCCATCAGCGAATCTGTTTGTTTTGTTCGCCATTGGTTATTCTCCATATTCATAGAAACTCCAGCAACTATGCGGTGAATCTCCTTTTCCACCCTAAGTGCGTAGCGCTCAAATTGGGTGTTTGCAGCCGTGTCGTTCGTTATAAGATAACTTGCATTCGCCTCAACCAGAATCCACCGACGCCTTACCGCAATCCCTCCGTTTCCTTTTATACCTGAGAAGATTGCGGCTCGTGAAAGGTACGATGAACCCAACTCAAGAAAAATGGAATCGGGTAGCTGCAAGGCAAGCTCGCCGGACGCAAGCTGCTCGCTGGTAGTTGACACCGCGGATGCAAGATTCCAGTCGCGCTCAAACTCCACCGGGTAAAACCGATCGATGGGGGAAAAATTAGCGGTCTGGTAGCGATAGCTGGCTTTCCATGTTATGTCGGAGGATTTGGTGGTGTCCCTGCTTTGTGCTCTATCCCACTTTAAGGAGATGGCCGCGCCAAGGTTGTCGGCATTGTTGGTTTGGGAGAAGGTGTTTACGTCATTTACCGATCCAGCAGTTTCGAGCGCCACAAGGTTTCGTCCATGGGTAATAGCAATCCCGGTGGTGGCGAGCTGGTGCTTTGCCGGGGCAACGAGCTTTTGTACCGGTTCGTAGCTACCCTGTGGAAGGCCATTGAGAGGAGCAACCCATTGGTATACTCGCCCATTGGCAATTATTGGGCTCACCTGATAATTTCCTTTACCGTTACCCACATACGAAAAATGAAGCTCGTATCGGGCATTGGTTGGGTTTGTGGAGTATACAAATATGGGGTAGGTCTGGGTGTTAACAAGCGTATCAACAGCCCGATACAGCACTAAATCGTTGCTATAACTTACCGTATCAATTCCGGGAACCACTGCCTGGTTGAGGTTATCGCCTGCATTAGCCAAAATTTGTTTTTGGTAATCGGTTAGGTTTTGCCCCAACGGTTGATTTTTAAGGTCGGCTTCGGAGTATACATTAAGAAATGACCTCCACGATTTGCCACCCCAGCTTCCCGACAGGTAGGTGAGAAACCGAGAGTAGCTTTGGTCGGAGTATTCAAACTCAATGGTAATTCGGCTGTCCTTTGTAATTGGTGTTTTAGCTGTAAAGTAAAGCTCTGCAGTAGCATATGATATGGTGTAATCCTGATCGCTCCCCCTGACCAACTCCTTTCCATCGAGGTAAACCCGTTCACTTCCAGAGACAACCAAAATGTAGTTTTCCCCTTCGGCTCCTTGAAGCTGGTAGGGTCCCTGATTACCTTCAACTCCAATAATTTGCTGCCTCATATATTTCCCTTTGGCAGCCGCTCCTCCACCAGTAATATCATAAAAATTACCTTTACCTTTTTGCGATTTTACGTGCAGCATTGCTCCGCGAGCACTTCGCTTTACCCGGAAAAATTCACCGCTGTAGCCATTAATATCAACATCACCAGCAGTGACATCTGCATTTTCTCCATAAACCTTGATGAAGATACGGTCAAACTCCTGAAAGTTTTGTGTATTCCCTTCGGGCTGAACAGGAATATTCTTGTCGGAAACCACCGCCATTATGTTGACGCCATCACTAAGCTCACCGCTCAGCTGCAAGTTTAACCCGGAGGTAAATGATACATCCCTATTATTGCCAAAAACTACTCCACGTGAAATGCTACCGCTCTTTTGTAGCTTATCACTCCCCTTAATATAGTCGGTAAACGAATCGTCATACTCTGAGTTATTTCGTTTACGCCATATGCTATCAGGCGAGAGTACTAGCCTTTCCTGTCGATGAAAGAAGGGTTTACTAAAGGAGAAAGGAAATACCCTATATTCTAAGCGATAAAGACCACAGGGCATATTATTGGGGGTGAGCGTTGCACGCTGCCAGTTCACGAAATAGGAATTAGGAGGCACAATCCGCCCAAGACTATCACTTACAATTATTGAATTTGCAACTAAGCTAAGGGAATCAACCAGAACTTGCTGTTCACAAATAAGCAGCGTTTTTCTATGGAGCGATTGGAACTCCTGCTGTGCAGCTGCCGGAAGGCCGGTGAGCCAGACTAGTAAAAGCAAGAGACACCAGCGCTGTTTCCTCATTCCACCCATTTGAACTTATCAAACGTGCAAATTAGCGTAAGATTTTTTAATGTTCTAAAATTGCTGCAATTATGGTAAATTTTATAATGCTGGATGTGCTGCATTAACCTTAAATTGGGAATAGACTGAAGACTGTAAACTATATAGGCTGTAGGTTGTCGCTGCACTTTTCTTCGTTCTTTAAACTTCGGTCTCTTTTGCCATTTTTCGGTGATTGCGGTGCATGATTTATTTGCGCATTGAACAACGATTCTGCAAGCACCGCTTACTTTTGTTTTGCTTTTTCCCGGGGGTTGACACCCCCGGCTATCACAATGTCGCCCCTTCAGGGCTCTTAAAATGGCCGCTACCTTGTCACCTATAACTCAGTTATCCGTCACTTTTCCGTTACCTGTCACTGAATTCGGTTTAGGGTAAAGGCTGTAAACTATCGGCTGTAGGTTTTTGGCGCAACTCCGGTCTTTAGTCTCCTTTCGGTGATTGAGGTGCATGGAAGGTTCGGTGCGCTTGAGGCCATTGGCGCGTGCACCGCTCCATTTTGGATTGTGCCATCATCCCCCTCCCTAAAGGTGCGTGAAAATGATTACCGATCATTTGGTAACTTGTAACTCTGTCACTAAACTGTAACTCGTCACTATTTTTGTCACCCCGATAAATCGGGATCTTCGCTACGCTTCGACCTGTAAATCTGTCACTTTTCCGTTAATCGTCACTCTTCTGTCACCTGTAACTTTGTAACTTGTCACATAAAAGGTTGTTAGCGAATTAGAATGTTAGGTATTTAGGAAAAGGTCGCCACGTAGCATAGCAGCGAACATTTTCCGTCAGCAATCGATATTGTCATTGATAGACTAACTTCCAGAATGTTTTGTATATTCGATGCATGCAATTACCTTTGCCTCGCCAAATTTGATTGAATGGTTTTTCTATACACACTGGGCATTAGGCTTTATATAGTGCTTGTAAATATTGCTGCGCCGTTTAACCCCAAGGCCAAATTGTGGCTAAAAGGCAGAAGAAACTTGTTTGCAAGGCTAAGCGCATCAATACATAAGGATGATCGGATTGCTTGGTTTCACTGCGCTTCGCTGGGCGAGTTTGAGCAGGGCAGACCGGTTATAGAGGGATTTAGAGCAAAACACCCTGACTTTAAAATACTGGTTACCTTTTTTTCACCCTCCGGCTACGAAGTGCGAAAAGACTACTCCGGTGCCGATTTTATATTCTACCTACCTATTGATACTTGGAACAATGCACGAAAATTCGTGCAGATTGTTCACCCGGAAGTTGTCTTCTTTGTAAAGTATGAGTTTTGGTACTTTATGCTTAATAGGTTGAAGAAGGAGGGTGTCAAACTTTATCTTATTTCTGCGCTTTTTCGTCCTGATCAACTTTTTTTCAAGCGATACGGCATGTGGTACCGAAGAATGCTGAAGTGCTTTACCCACATTTTTGTTCAAAACGAACAATCGGAATCGCTGCTTCTGTCCATTGGCTATTCCCACGTTTCTGTTTCGGGCGATACCCGTTTCGATCGTGTTAACCAAATTGTATCCAAGGCAAAGGAGTTGCCCTTAATTAACTCTTTTAAAAGTGGCAAAACAACACTCGTTGCTGGTAGCACTTGGCCCAAGGATGAAGAACTTATCGCCCAGTGGTTCCGCCAAAGCAATAGCAAAGTGAAGTTGACCATTGCGCCACACGAAATTGATGAAAACCATATACAGTCTATAATCCAGCTGTTTAACGGAATTAACGTTGCGCGCTACACACAGGCAACCGAGCAAGAGGCCTCAACAGCGCAAGTATTAATTATCGATACCATAGGAATACTCTCCTCTGTATACCGCTATGGGGAACTGGCCTACATTGGTGGTGGATTTGGCGCTGGTATTCACAACACACTTGAGGCTGCAACCTGGGGGATCCCAGTAATTTTTGGACCACGCTACCAGAAATTCAAGGAGGCCAATGACCTTATTATTGGAGGAGGTGGTTTTAGTATTTCCGGCCTTCCCGACTTGACATCCACATTCGAAATGCTGCTTAACCAACCGGAGAAGTTGCAGCAATGTTCTCTGTTTGCCCGTACATATGTCGAGATGAAACAAGGGTCAACAGAAAGAATTCTGAATTCCATTTCCATAAGTTAGGTAATAAAAAGTGTGGTGTTAATAAAAAACATCACCTTTTTTTTGTGGGTATGTTAAGTTTACTTAATTTGGTTGCCCTTTCTTTAAGCAATTTTAACCTCTAACTTAACCTCAAACTCATATACACACTCAAATCAACACCTAAATTTGGTTCTCAAAACAAACACCTAAACACTATGAAAAGAACGATCAAGCAGCTTTCTCTGCTTTTGGCATTTGTCAGCTTGGCAAGTGTTTCATTTGCGCAGGGTCTCGTTAAGGGATTCGTTGTGGACGCAGCCACCAACGAGGCGCTTATTGGGGCAACTGTCCGCATCGACGGTACCACACAAGGAACCGCCACCTCTCTCGACGGATCATTCTCCCTAAAAGTTGGCACGCCAGCAGCAAAGCTTATATTCAGCTTTGTGGGATACAAAGACGTAACCAAGGAGGTTACTGTAAACGACAATATGTCTGTAGGTACAATCGGGTTAACCTCCAGCTCCATTGGTATGCAGGAAATTGTAGTTTCTGCATCCATCGCCAAGGACCGCCAAACCCCTGTTGCTATTGCAAACATTAAAGCGGAGGTTATTCAGGATAAGTTGGGTAACCAAGAGTATCCTGAAATTTTAAAATCAACCCCTTCCGTTTATGCAACAAAAGTTGGTGGTGGATTTGGAGACTCTCGCATTATGGTTCGAGGATTTGATACCAACAACCTTGGTGTACTTATCAACGGTGTGCCAGTAAACGACATGGAGTCGGGTCAGGTATACTGGAGCAACTGGGCTGGCCTCTCCGATGTTACCAGATCGATTCAGGTGCAGCGCGGTATGGGTGCATCTAAGTTGGCCATCTCATCTGTAGGAGGCACTATTAACATTATTACCGAGAGTACCGAAGCCAAAGAGGGAGGAAACGTGTCCTATCAAATTGGTAATGACGGCTACGACAAGAAGTCATTCACTGTTTCCACCGGGATGCTGAAGAACGGATGGGCTGTTACTATTTCTGGGTCACACACCACCGGTAATGGTTATGTAAGGGGAACCTCATTCGATGGCTGGTCATACTTCCTCAATGTTTCCAAACGTATCAACGACAAGCATTCCATTTCATACACCATTTTTGGAGCACCACAGTGGCACAACCAAAGAACAGATCCACAGCTAATCCAAACCTACCGTGATAACCGCGACGGAATTAAGTTTAATCCTGATTTTGGTTATAGGAATGGCCAGCTTTACGCTACGGGCTACGCCTACAACTTTTACCACAAGCCCCAAATGTCCATTAATCACTTCTGGAAAATTAGCGACGTAACCAACCTAAATACCTCAGTTTATGCCTCTATGGCTCGTGGTGGTGGTCGTAGAATTTATGGACCAAAAGCTGGTTGGCTCGGCTACAACAGGGTTACAGGGCTTCCTTCTACTGGTACCTCTGCCGACACTCGATTGACGGCTGATGGATACTTAGACTTTGATGGTGTAATTAAGGACAACGCCGCTTCACTGACCGGTTCTCAAGCCATTGTTGCCAATGCAATCAACTCGCACGACTGGTATGGAATCCTGTCATCGCTGAACACCAAGGTTAACAACTTCAACCTTACAAGCGGTATCGACGTTCGCTACTACAGAGGTTACCATGCCTATAAAATTGATGACCTTCTCGGCGGCAAGTACTTTCTTGACGGCATTGACCTTAACACCCCTGTAGGTGCACCTCTTAAAAAAGGAGACTTTGTTGACTACCACTACATGGGTGAAGTTCTTTGGACCGGACTCTTTTTACAGGGTGAATACGTAAAGGATAACTATTCCGCATTTATTTCAGGTGCAGTTTCGAACACAAGTGATAGAAGGACAGACTTTTTCACTTACCTCAATAGCGACCCCAACCAAAAATCACCATGGCACAAATTCTTGGGTTATAGCATTAAGGGCGGTGCAAACTACAATATCAGCGCAAAGCACAATGTGTTTATAAATGCAGGATACTTCACCCGTGCACCATTCTTCTCCTCGGTATTCCTGAATTACAGGAACGACTACAACACCAGCGTGAAGCCAGAGCGCATCCTTTCTACCGAAGCTGGCTACGGTTTCCGTTCGGCCTTCTTTACAGCCAATCTATCCATCTATCGCACTGCCTGGCTCGATAAAGCGTTAACTCGAACAATTGGAACTGTAACTGCAAATATCACTGGCCTCGATGCCTTGCACGAAGGGATTGAGTTTGACTGTACCTCCAAGCCTATTGAAAAATTGGAAATAAAAGGCATGGCATCCATTGGCAACTGGCGCTGGACTTCAGACGTTGATGCTGCAATTTATGACCAAAACCAGCAACTCCAAGGTACCGTTAAGGTTTATGCTAAGAATCTTCACGTTGGAAACTCTGCACAAACAACCGCAGCAGTTAGCCTCGATTATGAAGTTCTTCCGAAGTTTAAGATTAGTGCTACCTACAACTACTACGGAAACGTTTACTCCTATTTTGATGTTACAAACAGGACTGCTGCATCAGCTGCTGGAGTAGATGCATGGAAAATGCCAAACTACCAGCTTGTTGACCTTGGCTTACGATACAATTTCAAGATGGGTGGATTTAATGCCACTCTAGTTGGCAATTGCTACAACCTGTTTAATACTCAATACCTAAGCGATGCAACCGATGGCACTTCACACGATTATGATACCGCCCTCGTGTATTATGGGTTTGGCCGCACATGGGCTGCCAGCTTAAAGGTTAAGTTTTAACAACTAATTGTTTGACAGTTAAATACCTATTAGTATGAAAAATATAATGTTAGCGGCAGTTGTTATTGGCTCGTTCTTTATGACTGCCTGCGACCCCAACAAGGACATATACAATAAGCTTGATGCATACAACGATGCTCATCCTTATAACACCACCATCACCTACACCCTCACCACTGCTGATTATGGGACAACAATGTTGCACAATGCTACCATAAACCAGTACAAAGCGTTTAACGATACACTTGAAGCCAAGAATTTTATTCCAATCATTCTAGCAACAAACTTCAAGGCGTTAAACTTCGGTAGCTCGGCTTCGGTGACCTACAACTACATGCCTAGTCATCCAAGTTATCTGGATGCCATGTTTGGCTATCAGCTAACCACTGCGGACTACAACTCCTTTGGTGATGCAACGATTAGTGCAAACCAATCGTTTACATCAGCAACACCGGCAAAGCTATCCACCGCTTTTGTGCCCGGGTTTCTGTTAACCAAGTATCCTTCAGCCGTGGCCAACGATACTGTAAACGTACTGCTGAACTTTAACTTTGCTGAAAGCTTTGAACGATACAAGTTCAACGGTACTGCATGGTCGAGAGTTTCTTACACAACCGATTATACAGCCTATGGGTATGAACTTCAAAGTGCTGACTATTTATCCATTGGCGGTGTTCCAGCTGCAAATAAGTACTTCACTTCAACAGCTATTCCGGCAAACTATCTTCCACAGTTTTTGAAAATGAAGTACCCATATTTACCTGCAGGTACTCAACGAATCGTGAAGTTTAAATACGGCAACCTCTCAACCAACATGATTCAACAGTACACCTTTGATGGATCGGCATGGAATGTGACCCCAACTACAATTACGAAAACTGACCCATACATTTATGGACCAGATGGTTGGTCGTTTGACCCAACGGTTCATTTTACCACCAATGCTGCAGCTATGCAAAAGTTGGTAGACTACGTTTATGCAACCTATGGCGCTCAATATGGTAGTTCTTATGGCAATGACGAGTTCTACTATGGTGCAAGCGCTCACTATAATAACTTTGATCTTCGTTTATCAACTAGAGCAACCTATAGCATTCCCGGGTTTGAAACAGGCACGGATGCTGAAAAGATTGCCCTTACTTGGTCGCGTCTGCAGGAAGGTTTGGCAATTTTGCTTAACCAAAATTTCCCTGCTGCGGTTCCTGAAGTTAATGGTATTAAAGTATACTACTGGGTAACCTTTAATACATACGAGAACAACCTTTCTAAAAACACTTACATAGGTATATTCTCTGTGGATAATTCAACAGGAAGTCCTGTGTTTAGCAGAGATACAGATATGGAAGATGCTCAGGTTCTTGACGGTGCTCTTCTTCCTGCTCAGGTTGGCTGGAATAGATAATACTTACAACGCTTTACTTGGTTAAACCAAGGGTATTTACATCGAGGGCGAGGAGAAATCTTCGCCCTCATTTTTTTTGGCTCGACTAGGGTGGTTTTGAATCGGAAAACATTTCCGGTTTGTGCTTGTATACCTTGAACTTGTGACAAAACAAAGTTCATAAGTTGTTGAAAAGTTGTAGATCAAAAAACAAGAGGATAACCTGACATCCATAAATTCTTTTCATAATTTGTTTGCAGTAAATTCTCTTCTTTAAAATTATTAGCGGCTTGTAAGGTTGGGTATTACAAAAATGCACAAAACAATATAGACCATAGGTTCTTTGGCTTGAAACATTTATCACCTCATTGGTGTTGGTGATTGGTTTTAGGAACAAATAGTGCAGTTGGATTACAACTTGATTCATTTTGTTTTGAGAATAGGGAATCTTACGAATCTCATTGGTCACTATTAATGTTTTCTTAACACAGGGCGAACCTATCATTTACAATACAAGTGTTCTTTTGTTGTCAAATACCTAAAATTCACTAATTAATTTACACTTATGAAGAAAATTGCACAAGCAATTATGCTGCTGGTAGTTACCTTAGGGCTATCGGTAAGTGTATTTGGGCAGAGTTCGACAACCGCTGCCTTTAACGGAAAGGTGCTCGATAAGCAGGGTGCCCCACTTCCTGGAGCTACCGTGGTGGCCATCCATATGCCCACCAACACCCAGTATGGAACAATCACCCGTGACGACGGAACTTTTGACTTACCTGGATTAATGCCAGGAGGACCATACAACGTTAAGGTTTCGTTTGTTGGATACAAAGGCGCCTCACAGGATAGCATCTACCTTCACTTAGGTGAGAACGTTGACCTCAAATTCCAAATGCAGGAGGAAAATGTGCAGATGGCAGAGGTGCGAATTGTGGCCAAGGCCGACAATACCTTCAACGCTGCTCGCACGGGAGCCAAAACCAACGTTTCCCGTGAGCAAATTAATGAGCTACCCAGTATTTCTAGGAGTTTGCAGGACTATACCCGCTTAACACCACAGGCCGTTGTAGTCGGTGGAGGTATCTCCATTGCCGGCTCAAACAACCGCTACAACAACTTCCAGATCGACGGAACGGTAAACAACGACGTATTTGGTCTTTCCAGTAGTGGAACCAACGGAGGCCAGGCAAGCACACAGCCCATCTCGCTCGATGCTATTCAGGAGCTTCAGGTAGTTATTGCCCCCTACGACGTTCGCCAAGGTGGCTTTACCGGTGGTGCTATTAATGCTGTTACAAAAAGTGGAACCAACAGCTTCACTGGAACAGCATACTGGTTTGGTAACAACCAAAACCTTGTAGGTAAAACTCCCACCAGCGACCCTGCCATCACCCGCAAAAAACTTAATGACTATAAGGACAATCAATTCGGTTTAAGCATTGGTGGTCCAATCATTAAGGATAAACTCTTCTTCTTTGCCAACGCTGAGCTTGCCAAGAAGGATCAACCTTCTACCAACAACCTTGGTGAAGGTTCAAACTTCAGCAAGGATACGCTCGACGCCATTGTTAATAGAATCGCTCAAATTGACCCTACTTACAACACAGGTGGTTATGACGCATACACCAGCACAACCAAGAGCACTAAATTGTTTGGCCGTATCGACTGGAACATAAATGCAAAGAACCGATTGACCATCCGCCACAGCTACGTAGATGCCTCCAGCGATATCTTGTCACGCACAGCCAACTTCTTCCGCTTCAACAACAACGGATACACCTTCTTGAGCAAAACCAACTCTTCGGTAATGGAGTTGAACTCCCGCATAAGTAACAATCTCTCTAATGAGCTGCGTGTGGGTTATACAACCGTAAGGGATAAGCGTGACATTATGGGCACTCCGTTCCCCTTTATTGAGATTAGAAATATTGATGGAATTTCAAGTCAAACCATCGACCTTGGAACTGAGCGTTACTCGAATGCCAACCTGCTCAACCAAAATATTTTTACCCTCTCCGACAACTTTAACTACTACTACAACTTCCTTGGGAAGCACACCTTTACTGCAGGTACACACAACGAATTCTTCAACTTCAAGAACCTCTTTATTCGTGATAATACAGGTGCTTACATTTACTCCAGCCTGACTAAATTCCTGACCGATGCACTACCACAGGAGTACTCCTATTCATTCTCCAATCCTTCTACCGGATCAAAACAGTGGGCTCCAACATTCAGTGCCTACCAACTTGGCTTCTTTGTACAGGATGAGTGGAGTCTATCCAATGCCTTTAAGCTCACCTATGGCGTTCGCATCGATGTTCCAGTATTTCCTGACCATCCATCATCGAACACTGCCTTTGCTGCCGATCCTAACTACTCCAAGTATGGCGTAGCCACCGACAAAATGCCACAGGCAAAGGTTATGTGGTCACCACGTGTTGGTTTTAACTGGGATGTTACAGGAGACAGGTCGACCCAACTTCGTGGTGGTGCCGGTATCTTTACTGGTCGACTACCCTTTGTATGGCTCTCGAACCAGTTCTCCAACACCGGTAACGAGTATGCACGCTACGACTACAAAGGTGGAGCAGCAAACTTCCCTGCAGACTTTCACCTAGAGCCCAATGTAAATCAGCAATGGGTATTTGGTTCACCACTTAGCAGCGAAATAGATGTGGTTGATCCCCATTTCAAGTTTCCTCAATCGTTTAGAGCAAACCTTGCGGTAGATCAAAAGCTGCCTTACGGCATTAAGGGAACCTTAGAAGGTATCTATACCAAGAAGATGAACGATATTCTTTATCAGGATCTTACCAAGACCGTTACCGGAACGGTTGCTGGAATTGATAACCGGCCTACCTACACAAAGGTTGCGGGCACCCCTTATACAAATGTTATTTATCTAACCAACACCAACAAGGGTTATAGCTACTCGCTAACCGCAATGCTGAACAAGGATTTCAACTTTGGTTTGACCACCATGGTGGCTTACACCTACGGGAAATCAGAGTCGGTAAACGATGGAACTTCGAGCCAAGCATACTCCAACTGGCGCTATAACTACCAGTACAACGGCTCCAATAACCCAGAAATGTCCTTCTCAGCTTTCGACGTTCGTAACAGGATTGTGGCAGCGGTAACCTATAAAAAGGAGTATTTGAATAAGTTTGCCACCTCTGTTGGTCTATTCTATAACGGCCAAACTGGTGCTAACTTCTCCTACGTATACAACGGTGACATCAATGGTGATGGTGAGTACTACAATGACCTGATTTTTGTTCCAACCGATGGGCAGATTGATCAGATGCTTACAAACGGTCAGTTTGTTACCAACTCTTCCAACAACACGGCTCCTGCTGCACAAGCTGCTGCCCTAAAGAGTTTCTTAGGGAGCGAATCTTACTTGAAAGACAGAAGAGGCCAGTATGCTCAGAGAAATGGTGCCACCGTTCCATTTGTACACGAACTTGATCTCCGTGTTACTCAAGATTTCTTCCTCAACGTTGCTGGCAAGAAGAACACCCTGCAGGTAACGCTGGATATCTTCAACTTAGCCAACTTCCTGAACAAGGATTGGGGTAGAGTATATTCTGCAGGATACAGCTACTCACTCATGCAGTACACCGGAAAGCAAGCGGTTACCAACCTCCCACTCTACAGCTTCAAGCCGATCAATGGCCATGCATGGCAGATTGATGACTTCAACTCCCGCTGGAGAGCACAGCTTGGCCTTCGTTACATTTTTAATTAATCGAAGCGAGTTTACATTAATATAAAAAAAGAGCGCGTTTTGTAACGCGCTCTTTTTTTTAATCATAGAAGTCAGGGGGTAACTACACTGACACTAACAAGTCACCCTCTGACTAAGACCCACTGAATTGGAACAAAGGAAAAACCCCAACAAACATAGCGTTTATTGGGGTTTTAACTGTTAAATTGTTGTCCCGCTAGGGGTCGAACCTAGACTCTTCTGATCCAGAGACAGACGTGTTGCCAGTTACACCACGGGACAATTTTTCTAGATGTGCGGCAAAGGTAAAAGTTTTTTCCTACCGATGTTCACCTTTAACCACTTTTTCTTTGTCCAAATGGGGCACAGCAAAACATTGCTCTAACCTTTGGTTCACACTTATCTATGAGTGTCCCTTTACCACTATCCTGAGAATCTTAAGGTTTAGCACAAAGAAACGGATGATTTGCCACGGCACAAAGTTGCGCCAAAACATGGTTGCCCTGGTGGGCATAGGAGCATAAAACTCCTGCGTATAACGCTTTCTATTTTTATCCATTGTCTGCTATTTTACTATTCAGGAAGAAGATACCAAAATGGGTAGCCCTTGGCCTTATGCAAAAACATGTAGTGCATAAACAACTTAAGCCAATGGCCTGCCAGCCCAGGTTCACCCACTGTTTTGTTAATATCGCGACCCCACTCTGGGTATTTTTCCCAATCGGGCACAATGGGCGAAACGGTCATGGTGGCCGAGTTACCCTTCAGAAGACCATACCCCGCCGAAACGATGCAGGCGGCTCCCATCTTTGCCATCGAAGCTCTATGCTTAAAGGAAGGCTTGCCGGTTTTAATCCAAGTGGTAATATTTTGCGCCACAATCTTTCCCATTACCCCCGAGGGCATTCCCGTGCGTGGTGGAGCAGGAGAAATAGCGGTACCGTTCACACTCTTCATGGGTTTGGAGATGGCATGCGGTGGGGCAAAAGCAATGCCTACAGCAAAAACATTATCGTAGGTTGGGTTTTGGTATGTCGATGGCCAATCGTTGGCGGACCACTCCTCGTACGGCTTTGCAGTGTAATCGGCATCAACCTTCATAAAGTTGTTTGGCGCAAACAGGGTAGCTGTAATATCGTGCTCCTCCTTGTCATAAGCGCTAATTCCATGACCCGAAAAGGCAGGTATTAACATGGCAAAGTCGAACGGCTCTTCCAAGTGCTCCCCAGCAAGATTTTCGTAGTAGATATTGTTCTGGTCAACCTTGTAAACTCCAGCTTGCTTAATCCAGCTGATGTCGCGCTCAAGAAAAAATGATTCAGTAAAAATCTTGGTAGAGGTAATGTAACCTCCCTTTTTTATAAAGGCGCCACCCATACCAAGATCTCCCAACTCATACTCGTTGGAAATCCACTTAATGTTGGCCATGTGGCGTAGTCCTAGCCGCCTGAGCTCGTGGTCGATATTCAAAATGTACTCAAAGGCAGCCCCTTGGCAGGTGGAGAGTGCGTGGCCGGTACCCACCACTATGGCTTGCCGTTGTCCGGCCTTCATCTTATCGAAGCAAGCCTGCAAACTTTTCCAAGCCTGCTCAGCATGTCCGGTTGAGCATACCGATGCGGTAAACTTTTCGGGACCCAGCCCCTCGGTGGCTTCAAATTTAAGCTTGGGGCCGGTAGCATTTACAAGGAAGTCGTACCAAACCTCCTCCGTTTCCCCTTGCCGTTCACCATCCACATACTCTATGGTAACAAAGCCCTTATCTACCTTGCTACTTCCTTCAGGATGGATGGATACACACCTTGCTTGCTTAAACTGAACTCCCCATCGCTTGTAGAGTGGTGCCAGCTGAAATCGAACCTGTTCCGCTCGCATTTTGCCAACTCCAACCCAAATATTCGACGGAATCCATTGATAGTACTGGCTTGGTGAAACAACTACTACATCGTGCTTCTTCGACAACCATTTACGCAAAAAAGCGGAGGCTGTGTGTCCAGCAATACCCGCACCCAAAACGACAACTCTAGCCATAATATTGAGTGTTAAAGACTAAATGTAAAGAATAATCATGATACACAGCAATTGCTTTATGATAATAGCGATATGTATTCTTCGTCATATAATAAAAACCGGTAAACGTGTTCAGGCCGTTGCTTGTTCATTGATTCTCCACAACCTCAGTTGAGGCAAATAATCGACAAATTCAAATTTAAACTATTTCCAACATTCCTCAGCTCCTTTTTTGATGAAAATCAGGAAGGTAAGACGTGTGCAAATGCAAAAACTGATAAAGTAGCGGCAACAATGGGCACGTGGAATTTGTTTTGCCAGTGCAGCGGGTTTTTCCTACCTTTACTCCCGTTTTCCTACAGAACTAGTAGGACTAATACTTTTAGCAAATATTGCTATTATAAACACTAAATTTGAATAGTAAATACTACAACATTAATATTGAAAGCCATGTATTTAAGAAGATTCTCCAAAAAGTTAGTTCCCACTCTGCTCGCCGTGGCCGTTGCACTGGCATCGTGCGGCGGGGGCCGAAGTGTAAAGAAGGGAGAGTTATCGGGCAACATAACCATTTCGGGGGCCTTTGCCCTCTACCCGCTCACCGTTCTTTGGGCCGAAGGTTTTATGAAAGAGAATCCCGGTGTAAGGATTGATATTTCGGCTGGTGGTGCAGGCAAGGGAATGACTGACGTACTTTCTGGAATGGTTGATTTGGCAATGCTTTCGAGAGAGGTTGCCAAGGCTGAAGATAGCCAAGGAGCATGGAGTATTACCGTTGCAAAAGATGCAGTGGTTCCCATGGTAAGCACATCCAACCCTTACTTTGATAAAGTACAACAAATCGGTATTACAAAAACACGCTTATCGGCAATGTACATTACCGGAAAACTAAAATTCTGGGGTGAGCTACTGGGCAACAATTCGGTGGAAAAGATTGATACCTACACCCGAAGCGATGCATGCGGTGCAGCGGAGATGTGGGCTTCATTCCTAGGAAAGCATCAGGAGGACCTGCAGGGTATTGGTGTGTTTGGTGATCCGGGTATGGCCGACGCAGTGAAGGCCGACAAGTTTTCACTAGGATATAACAACCTCATCTTTGCCTACGACCTTAATACCAGAAAATGCTACAGCGGCATCGCCGTTGTCCCCATCGACCTCAATGAAGATGGAAAGATAGAGCCCAATGAAGCCTTCTATGGCTCGCTCGATTCAATTGCCGCCGCCATTAAGGACGGACGCTACCCATCACCTCCAGCCCGGAACCTCTACTTTATTTCGAAAAACAAACCGCAAAATGCCATTGTGATTGCCTTCATAAAATATATCCTCACCAAGGGGCAGCAACAAATTCCTGCTGCAGGTTACATACCGCTAAAGAGTGAATTAGTAAGTAAAATGCTCCAAAAGATAGAACTGTAGTATATATGCGTAAGTACTTCAAAATTAAGCGAGGACTCCGGAATACGTTAAACCATAACTGGATGTTGTTGGCGCTTATTGTAATTATGCTTCTGCCTATTCTGCTAGGACTTGGGCTTTATATAAAATCGGAGGTGCTGCTTCAAAAGCAATCACTATGGCACGTCCTCTTTTCGTCGAACTGGAAGCCCCTGGCCGGTGAATTTGGTCTGCTCCCGTTTATTCTTAGCTCACTATGGGTCACCTTTCTAGCAGTAGTTTTGGCCGCACCCATTTGCCTGCTCACAGCCATTTACCTCACGCAGTATTCCAAAAAATATTTGCTCCGGTTTATGCACCCGGTCATTGACATTCTTGCCGG
>DATKVT010000149.1 GCA_035529935.1 Williamwhitmania sp.
TACAACTGCGGACCAGGTAACGTGAACAAGGCCATTCGCCGTTCGGGTGGCAAACGTAATTACTGGGAAATTTACTACCTGCTGCCTAGGGAAACCCGTGGCTACGTTCCTGCTTTCATCGCAGCAACCTATGCACTTACCTATTACAAGGAGCATAACCTAGTGCCTAAGAATATTGAAATGCCCTTTGCCGTCGATACCATTCATGTTCATCGAATGCTACATCTAAAGCAAATTTCAGAAGTGCTCAACGTACCCCTCGATGCCCTTCAGGAACTAAACCCCCAGTATATAAGGAACATTATTCCGGGGAAGGAGAAAACTTACATTTTGAAGTTACCTCAGGTTCTGATTTCTCAATTCATCGATAAGGAAAATGAGATATACTCTTACAAGGATAGTATTTTCTTTAATCCAAAAATGTTGGCTATTCCCGGTAATTATGGTGGTGTTTACGATATTGCAGGAAAAAAGAGGGTTGTTTACCGGGTAAAAAATGGGGATAATCTTGGCTTTATCGCCATGCGTTTCAACGTTAGGGTTTCTGAGCTACGCTACTGGAATAACATTCGTGGACACATGATTCGGGCCGGTCAACGGTTGGTGATCTTTGTAAACAAACGAACTTCAGATAAGAGATTGTCTGAGTTGACAAAATAAGTAAGTGCTTTGATTTTAAAGATAGAGCCCCGAGAAATCGGGGCTCTTTGCTTACGCCTATAGGTGTGAGAGCACGCCGCAATGGCTCTTGCACCTGACTAGAACCTGTATGTAAACCGTTGCCAAAGCTAGAGCGTAAACATTAATGCCGCAATTGGTCACGCTGGTCATTTCTATTTTTGTTTCTGATCTTGATTGCTGAAAAAACAACTCAAAGGCTTGGTGTGGTTAGGTTAAGTTATCGCCATTGATAATACCGGCGTTGTCATGATTTCCGTGAGATTATAAAACCTATAACCTGTTTTTAGCCCAGAGATATTTGAGGTTTGTAGTAGTTTTTTGGGGGTAGTACGCAATTGCAATTTTACACAAACGAATTCTAGCTGCGCTAAGTGAGTGGTATCTGCCATTTTTATCCAAAAACATTTAGTTGTGGCTGTTGTTTTTACACTAGAAAATCTTTCAAGATGAAAAAACTACTCCTTATTCTGATGGTTCTGGGCAGCGTCTCCTGCAACGGCCAAACAGTCAATAATAAAAAAGTTACTACAATGGATACCTCCAAGTTTAAAAAACTCACCCTTGCTGAAGAGAATGTTATCGTGAAAAAGGGAACTGAAGCTCCATTTTCTGGCAAATACGATAAGTTTTCTGGCAAAGGTGTATATGTATGCAAGCGCTGTGGAGCACCGCTTTTTAGATCGTCCGATAAGTTCGATGCCGGTTGTGGCTGGCCCTCCTTCGACGATGCAATTCCGGGAGCTGTTAAGCGCACGCTAGATGCCGACGGTCAACGTATCGAGATTACCTGTGCCCGGTGTGGTGCTCACTTAGGGCATGTATTTATAGGCGAAGGCTTTACGCCAAAGAATACTCGATACTGCGTAAACTCCATTTCGATGGATTTTGTGCCGGATAGTGCTGTAAAAAAATAGATTTGCAATTAAGTTAATTAAGCCACAGCAAAAAAAATGTTGTGGCTTTTTTGCATAAAAAAACTCCCTCGATTTCTCGAAGGAGTCTTTGGGTGGAAGATGGGTCTCGAACCCACGACTTTCAGAACCACAATCTGACGCTCTAACCAACTGAGCTACAACCACCATGTTTTGCGGGTGCAAATATAGCTACTTTTTTTCTGCTTCCAAATGTTTTGCTCGAATCTGTAAAGGCAATTTTGCTCCAAAAAGGTCAATTCAGCAGCATTTGATGCACGCGCTTTAGCGATGAGGGTGATAGTGAGTTAAAGGTTAGGTGGGAAGCAAGCCTTGACACAATGTTGATCCTCTAACTTATTAAACCTTCTAATGATTAGGTGCATAGTAGTTTCAGTTCATTTGATATTGAGGGAACTTGCCACCGCTTTGACAGGGAAAACTATTGCAATCCCCGCCATTAAAGCCTAAGTAATTCGCACAGGTACAACTTCAGCCTTTCACCCATTAGCCTTTCATTTCATTTTTGTGCAACTTTTCAACCTTCTTTATTTCCTTTAGACATATAGCTCTTGTGTTTTTTATGACGAACGACTTGAGTTTTTTTCTCAATTATTATATATTTCGCTTAGTTATATTAATGTCAAATAAGTGCTTAGATAAGCCCTTTCGCCTTTCGGTTAAAAATTTCAGGTTCTTTACCGTGGTGGAGTTTTTCTAGGAGGCTAGCCAGTCTTTTCTGAATATGGAAATGGCAGACAATTGAAGCAAGCAGTAGTACTTCCAGATAACCAAGCGATAACTAGACTGAACGTGCTATGGATATCTATAGCACGTTATCCATTACATGAAAAGGTTAATAAATATTCCCATTGGGTGATCGACCAATCTTGGGCACCTAAATACAAGGATTAAGTTTTTTTTCAGAGACCAAATACCTTGACCAAAGAATCGGGAGGAGGGTATTCATAGTTTAATAAGCTGCTTGCTATAGCGCCAAAAAACTCCACTAATTACATTAATTGTGTTTTTAGATTCATTGCTAAATTTAATATTTACTAATGAAAAGAGTTCCCGTTTTACTGCTCTTTGTGGTTTTGTTACTAGGTGTTAATCAAAGTAGCAATGCACAGAATTTGGAAAATATCAAATCGGGAGGAAAAATAAAAATTTCCGGTCAGTTGGGTGCATCCATGGTGTTCTATAATGTTACTGGACGCGAGGCCAACCGACCAGCCTTCTCTTGGATGCTAGTTGGTAATCCTGTTGTAGATATTTATGGATTATCATTGCCCTTCTCCCTTACCATTAGTGAGCAGCAGCGAAGTTTTCAGCAACCCTTCAATAAGTTTGGCGTAAGCCCCTCCTATAAATGGGCAAAGCTACATCTGGGCTATAGGGATGTCAACTTTTCTAAATACACCTTGGGAGGCCACACAATGTTGGGAGTTGGAGGTGAATTTACCCCCGGAAAATTCAGGCTTGGATTTATGTATGGTCGGCTAATGAAGGCTGTTGATGCCGATCCCATAACCCAAAATGAACCCTTCACTAGTCGGATACCGACCTATCGTCGCGATGGCCTCAGCTTTAAGGTTGGATATGGAACCAACGCTAACTTCATCGACTTTGTTCTTTTTAAGGGTCACGATATTCTTAACTCTATCGACACCTTGAGCCAACATTCGGTGGCACCTGCTGAGAATGTTGTTTTTTCAATTATTACCAAGCAGCGATTTTTAAAGAAATTTGAGTTTTACCTTGAGTATGCAAACAGCATTTTTACCAAGGATGCCCGATTAGATAGCTTGCCCCCTAGTGGAATTTCATCGCCATTTTCAGGGTTAATTGCGAAGAACTCCTCTACGTCGCAGGGGAGTGCCATCGAAACATACTTTGGCTACAGTATGAAAGTGTTTAACATTAAGTTGAGATTCAAGCAAATTGACCCGGGGTTCAATTCCCTAGGAACTTATTTTATTCAGAACGACCTGCGCAACATAACCATTGAACCGGGAGTGAACTTGGCTTCGGGAAAGTATATTATTGGTAGTAGCCTCGGATTCCAGCGCGATAACCTCAAAAATACCCTAACTCAACAAACCAACCGCACAATCTGGTCGATGCGATTCTCTGCCAGACCAATTAACTGGTACAACCTCGACGTTTCGTATTCGAACTTTGAGATTAGCCAAAGCAAAGCGAACTATTCACTCGATAGCTTATATAAAATATCACAAACCACCCAGTCGATTACTGTCACCCAGAACTTTAGCGTTACAGGAACTACCTTTATGCACAACTTCCTTCTCTCGTTCAATAATCAGAAGCTAACCGATAACAATAAGGTAACTGAGAATACAAACTCCTACACCACAAATATGTGGATGGGCTCCTACATGGTTAGCTACATGCCCCTGAGGCTGAACATGTCGCTCACCTACACCTATTCGCACTTTAAGCTCGATATAATGGACACTAAGTACTTTGGCCCGGTTATCTCCTTTTCTACCTCGTTTTTTAAGAATAAAATGAATCTTGCACTGAGTGATAGCTATTTCAATAATCGGGTCAATAGTTTGGATGTTAGTAATATAAATATTTTGTCGTTTACTACCTCTTACAGGCTAAAAAAGAACCATCAATTTAAAGCAAGGTATAACCTGCATACCAATAATGCTATGGATGCAAGCATTAGCTCGTACAGAGAGACAACAGGTGAAATTGGTTATTCATTCATATTCTAAGGATATGCTGTTAAAAAATGTCAACACCCGGATACTCATATTCATTAGCACCTTGCTGCTAGTTTCTAATATTGAGGTCAAAGCCCAAGTTACAGCAAATGTTGTGGTAACTCCACCCTACAGTCCATATGTTGAGGATTATATAAACCATACTCATATTACCCTATCTGCCATTGATTTCAGTTCAACCAACTGTTTTCTCAACATTAAGATTGTTGGGGATAATGGCATCGAGGTGTATTCAAAATCAGATATCATATATCCTCACTTTACCCTTTACAATGCCACTCCGCTGGTGCTTTCTGCAATCGATCTTCAGGACTATTTTCAGATTCAAAATCTTTTGACGGTTGGCATTAGCCCAACCGACCTACAAAACAATGGTTTGCCAGCCGGCAACTATCAGCTCTGTGTTCGTGTTTTCGACAATGGAACCCCCGTTTCTGGTGATTCTCCTTTGGGCTGTAGCGGCTATTTCAGTATACCAAATTTATCGGTGAATGTGGCCACTCAGGTAGTTCCTCCTTTCATGGAGGACGTTACCCAATATGCCGACAGGGCTCTTGTAACCCTTACTGCTAACCGTCCGGCAAAGGTTAGGCTCAACTTAAGGATTGAGGGGGATAACGGCATCGTGCTTCGCACCAGCCCCACTTTTTCACCCGCAAATTTAATTTCACTATCAAATGTTCCTCAGCTAATCACTTCCGGTGATCTATTCGACTATTTTCAAGCTAACGCTTGGGTGGTTTCCGGAATTTCGAGCAGTGATCTCTTCAAATCCGGCTTGCCGGAGGGAACCTATAAGCTGTGCGTCTCTGTTTACGATAACTCAGGTATGGTTTCACCGGAGGGTGGTGTGGTTGGGTGTAGCAACATGTTTAGCGTGAGGTATCTTCAACCCCCCATGATTGTATCCCCGGCCGATCAAACCGTAATTACCAATAGCACCATTCAAAATATTGTTTTTAGTTGGACGCCATCGCCAGGTGCTCCGGTGTGGACAACCTATACGCTTAAAATTGTTGAGATATTAGATCCTTCCCAAAATCCAAACGATGACATGCTTTCGGCCACTACGCCCGCATTTTTCGAAACGGAAGTGCAGGGAACGGCCTTCTTGTATGGCCCGGCACAGCCACTTCTGGAACCCGGACGAAGGTATGCCTTTGAGGTAATTGCAAAGGATGCTGAATCGAACAGGCATTTTCAGAATTTTGGCCGAAGCGAAGTTTACTCCTTTACCTATGGAACCAGCACCACAAACATCTTTAACCCAAATGTTAGTGCTACTTCAACCGATTCGATAAACGGCTCCATAACAGTATTTAGCAACGATTTTAGCTATGTACCTGAAACGGTAATTAAGGGAAGACTATTCTGTAAATTCCCCGACAACCCCAACGGGCCAATTAGTTATATCAACTTGATAAATGGCTCCAATAGCCAAATTGTTATTCCAAACAACTATTCTACACACACACTTCAAAATAAAAATGACCAGAAGCAAGGAATTAATTATAACGATGCAATGCTACTGGGCATTAACATTGGCTCAAGTGTCAATCAAAATAGCATTACTGCAAATTATGGTGTTTCTTCTGCTAATAATTTGGGCAAGTATAATTTTAATCCTCAGACACTAACCTTCTTTGCATCCACCGAGACCATGGAGAATACCAAACCACTTCCAAACACAATGGTTAAACTGGTTGGTCGAGTGGCCTACTATAAAGATGGTTACCCCGAAAATGGTTTTATGCCAGATTATCATGGGCCCAATGCCAAGCAGCTAATTAAAAGCATTGTTGACATGAAAGGCAACGATCGTGGTGATGCCGACAAGATTATTAACGTTGTGCTGGCGGTAACCGAAACCGATCAGAATGGCAACTTCACCTTCGATTTTCAATCGGACTTTTTTACTGGTCACTTTACGACAGTTGATATTACTCACCCTCCGATTTCGACTGAAATTCAAACCTTAAATCCACTGGAACATTTGACTTGGGGAATGGATGAGGTTTTTCAAGGTGTAAACTACATGGGTGGAAATGTCGCATTGGGTAATGCTCAAAATGCTGGAATGGGTGGTGGTGGTCAGCAGCACACCATGAGTTTAACCATTGACGATCCTTCGCAATATGCTGGATACATTTGCCTAAAAGTGGAGGTTGTTAATGAGAAGTTTTGCAGCCCCGATGTGGACATTCTGGCCATGCCCGGCGATAATGTTCAGCTGCCCGATCAGGTGGCCAAGCTAAAAACCTATAACTTAAAGGTAGTTCCAAAGGCTTCTAACGTTACGGGTCAGGTTGCACCTGCAGGTCAGCCAATGGATAATGTGAGGGTTAGCATTATGCGTGATTCCCACAAGCTTAATCAAGAGTTGCCGCTTATTCTCAACTATGAAGGGGAACGCCTAACAACCCATACTGTGGACGATTATGGCTCCTTCAAGAATGTGGCCATCGACACCACTGGGAGTGAAGGCAATATCTATGTCAAGAACCTTGTTGTGCAAAGCGATATTAATCCGCAGTATCTTATTGAACTCTCCACGAGAGATAATAAAATTTCTAGCACCAGTTATGAAGATACTAAGTATAACTACCAAACCATTTTTGAGGCATTACCATCAAGTTCCCAAACGAGTGTCGACAACAACAGCTCGAACAACACCTACGCAGTTTACAACCACCTTTACACTATTCCCGAAGTTGAGTTGGATTACACCATGCAACCCCTAAATCCGGAGATAAAGGGGCGCATAATGGCAATGACCAATTCGCAAAATGCATCCGAAAAGGATGTAAGTGTTGAGCTAATCAATCAGGTCGATTATTTTAAAACCTTTAGCTCCATGGGCGAATTTGAGAATGCCTATGGTGGCATGAAGTATTATAACAATACATCCATCCTGAAATCAGAAGGTAGCACCACCTCTAATGAGATTGGGTTTTACCAGTTTAAAAATTTACCCATAAATAAAATTGGGGATCAGGTGCGTGGTCCCTATCGCCGATTGTTTATCCGACAGCCTGGATACCGCGATACTGTTATTCCTCCACTAACAATGCACGCCTATAATATCAGTTTAGGTCAGCTTCTCGACATTAAGGATGTAAACCTTACTCCCGTTCCTCCCATGAGGGGTTATGTTGTGGATGAGGATGGAAATGCCGTGGCTTCCTACGTTAAAACCGACTATACTCCTTTTTATATTACAGAACATCAAGTATGGTTTGGGAAGGACTACGAGATGTTTAAGATTCCAGTTCAATCGGTTCACAATACCATAACAGTTCAGCCTAAGTCGACCCAATACTACGAACGCGATACCTCCTTTTCAACCCTACCAACTGTTCCCATGAAGTTGATGGTGTTTAAAAAACTGCATCGACCTGAGATTGTGGTTAAGGATCCCAAGGGTAACCCTGTTCATTTTGCGAAGGTGGAAATTAATAACCAAACGGTATATACCAATAGCCAAGGTGTTGCACAATTCAAGTTTGCCTCAGCGGGCGATCAGTTTACCATTAAGATTACATCTTCGTCAGATTATGTTCCGGTTCAGGAATCCATTAGCATTCCGGTATCGAAAACTTGGACTCAGTTCGTTTATAATCTCGACTATGGCATAAGTATACATGGTGTTGTTACCGATAAATCGAATGGTCAACCTATTGCGGGGGCAGAGATCTATTCTGAACTAAAGAGTACCAATGGCACCGTACTTTACATACAATGCTCCTCTGGACAGGACGGCAAATACACGCTCAAGGGAATTCCACATGGACAAACAGCGTTTAAGTTTTATGCGGTGAAGAGTGGCAATAATCCAAGCTATGTGGGCGATTCCAAGACGATCAACCTAACGATGCTTTACAATGTGCTAAATCCCCCCTCTTACAACTTTGCGCTACAACGTATTACAGGTTGGAATTTAACCACCATTTGGAATTACCCAGTTGTCATAGAGTATTTTGCATTGGTTACCGGAAAAACGGATGAGGCCACCGTAAGTGGATATATTCATAATCTACCTACTACAGGTGACTTTGTTATTGAGCAATCCGATCTTAAGATACCATTTAGCGGTCTGCACGTTAAAAAGTTGCCGAATGGAAAGATGGAGCCGGTGAACGACTTCATAAAGCTAGATGTTACCGATATTCCATTGGTGGTTAACCAGAGCTTTTCAGGTGATCTAATCAGATTGGTTGGTGTTGCCGGAAATGTGCAAAAGTATACGAGAACACAACTTAGGATTGAGAAATCGGAGGATATGGCACAATTGAAGGGTATGGTGAAGCTTGATATTAGCTCCATTAATGTTGCCAGTGACTTTAATGCTATTTTGTATATAGGCAGCAGTAATCTAAATAACCAGCTGGTTGCCTTTTCAAATCAGGTCACATCATCTTCTAGTCAATACATGAATTTGTCTGGTCAGGGTTTGATAGCAACACCAAACCAAGTAGATGTTTCGGTATTTAAGAAACACTATAACGTGTTTAGCCTCGATAATTCCCTTGCGCCAACACCTGTTAAAAACTATAGGGTTTATGGCTTTAATGCAAGTTCAATACTTGGGAATTCATCCTACTTAATGGGAGATAAGATTTTTCTCTCTACCATCTTGCATACCGATATCGCAACGTGCCAAACATGCAGCAGTTTAGACTTAAATATGAGTGTTGGCGAGGTGACAATATCCACCTCCGGTATCTCCCTCAATCCATCTGCCAGCGCCCCCCTGAATTTCAACCTTGAGAAGTGGAAGGTCACCTCCCAGCAAGGATGGCATTTTGACTATAACGACGAAGCTATTGTTATTGACAAAGCGTTTATAAATACTGGTGTTGGTATTGATGCAACCATCAAAAATTTAAAGGTTAGGCCAACCTCCCTTAGCGAAGGAGTAATCGATATGTCCAATGGTGGTCTTTCGTTGGGCGGGGTTGCCACAATTAAACTCTCAAGCGGATTGACGCCTCTATTTAACTACGATAACACCGGTCACTACCGCATCAGCGTGGTGGGAAATTCGGCATCGAACCAACCAGCTGGCTATGTTGACAATCTTCCTGAGATGCAGCATGGTCAAAGGTTGGAGTTTGCCTCCATTGGGATAATGAGCGATCAGACCAACGTGCTCACCATTATGAAGACCTTCAGGTTCTACAACCTCATCGATTTAGAGGTGAGCCAAATTGTTTCGGGCAAGGACTATTTCGACCTCCAAGGAACTCCCGATCCTAAGATCCCCGGCTTTACCCCATTGATGACCGCAATGCGTTATAAATTAGATAATGGACACATTGTTGGCCGAATGCAACCTTTCCAAGGTGTGGTTGATTGTCCCGGTAATGTTGAATTTGAACTCGATACTTCTCAAACGTTCGAAACGGGAAAATACACGGCCTACGGAACGTTTAAGGTATCGCCTGTAAATTCGGGTGGTGCGCCATTCTATTTGAGGGGCAAACTCCAAAGGACCAATAGTTCCTGTAAGATAGATGTAATAAAGGTTGATGCCCTTAAGAAGTATGAGGGTGACAACGCTCAAGACTTTAAAGCAGGTAGTAATATTGTAAAAATAACAGATGGCAGCATTCACACCATAAACAATAACTCCGAGTGGAACAGCCTGGTGTTCAACGGAAACACCTCCGCTATTGATGGTTTGAATGGAGCAGGTGCAGATAACACCTTGACGTTTACTGTATATGGCGACGTAGATGTAAGTAGCTCCAGTATTAAGCTTACCAATATTGACGTGGGATTAGGTAACATGAGTCTGGTATTCGATTTTGAGAAGGGCAGCCTTTATGGCAACTTGGTGGTCCACGATGTGGATTTGGGCTATGCCACTGTTGTTTATGGACAGGTGAGCGTTAAGTTCGACAATAGCGGCTACTATTTGGCTATGGCTAATACCCATTTAAAGTTGCTTCAAGTGCTTGGCGTGCAGGGTGGATTACTCATTGGCAACTCCAGCTCTGTTTTGCCCGCTGATGTATCGGCCCTTATCAGTGGTTTTGAAGGCAAATTCAAACCCAACTTAAGTACCATTCATGGATTCTATTTTATTGGGCAGGCAAATCTTCTGGATATTAACGAAGAGGTTCCTGTTGTTCCGGTTTTATCCATTAATATTAAGGCAGGACTGGGCTCTTATGTAATGGGCGATTTTGATCCAGCCAATCGCAAGGTTAAAATTGGTGGGTATGTTTTCGCAAATGCTTCGGGTGGTTTTTCTGTTGGACTTTGCAGTTTTTCAGTTTATACCGGAGCTTCTGCAAATATGGATGGTGAATACAGTTTCAGTCCTAAAGTCCTAACCCTTCAGGCTTGTGCTGATGGTGATTTTGGTGTTCACATGTGTCTCTATGATGTGGATGTTGATTTCAACTTTAACCTCTATGCAAAGCATTCAAGCCAAACCGATGTTGGATATGGCTTTGGCTTCGGTAAATGCTCGATAAAGTAGTGTTCAGGAAAAAAATTTGAAAATGAGATACAAAATAGCAGCGTTAGTTTTACTTCTCCTCCCGTTGTGGTTGGAGGGTCAGGTTATCACCGGTTTTAATACCCTGAGTGGAACCAAGAATCCGGAGCTTTACTGGATAACGAAAAATATGTCCAAACCCAGCAATTTTAAGGTGTTTAGGTCGGGCATGGAGAAGAAGGAGTTCAAGGAGATTGGGACAATCCATCTCACTGAGATGAAGCACGACACGCTGGTATTCGTGGTAATCGACACTACCATTACCAAAGAGGGCCTTTACCAATACTATATTGAGGTAAAAACCGCTGATAGCACCATCGTTCACTCCGATATTCTCTTCGGTCATAACCTGCCAAATATTCCAAGGGTGATGCTTACCACCTTTACTGCCGAACCGGCCAAAGATAGGAAGGCTATTCATCTTCAGTGGAAGCTTACCTATGGCTTCACAGTAAAATCGCTGTCGCTATTTCGAAGTAAAAAGTTTGACACCGGTTACCAGATGGTTGCAAGCTTACCAGCTGATGCCGTGGAGTATACTGACCCGGTTGACTTCTCCAACGAGGCCTACTTTTACTTTATTCAGGTAAACGACTTTTTTGGCTACCAGCTGCCAAGCATACGTATTCATGGTTTTAGTACATTTAAGGAGACCCCATACCCACCGCAGGACTTTATGCTGGCGCATAAGGATGGGAGCGCGGAACTTACATGGAAGAACGTGGGTAGTAACGTTGTTGGGAATAAAATATATCGGCAAATTACCACTGCCACCAACAGTATGGTGACAAACAAATTTTTCCCTTGCACTGGTCTAATCAAACCGGTGGGTGAACGAGGGCGTTTTACCGATACCATTCTTAAGTCGAACCCTTCTGTTCAGGTGAGCTACTATGTGGTGGCCGTGAGCGATGGCTACGTGGAGAGCAATCCTTCAGAAACCCTAACGATTGTTAATCAGGGGCCAGTAGAAGCCTCCCCACCCAAGGAGCTAAGCTACGTAATTGATTCGCTGCAGAATTTAATGCTTATTTGGACTCGCCAAAACGATGACCCTCAAGTTGCTGGCTGCAACATTTATAAGTCGGGCGAAGGGTTAGCCACCACCAAGTTGAATAAGCAGCTGATACCCGTTGGCATAAACTACTTTACCGACGAGAATTTTTCCGGTTACGGCCAGTGCACCTACGAAGTGGAGGCGGTGAGTGTAACGGGTGCGCCATGCAAGGCTCGGGCTCACATAAACGTTGGTCCGGTTTTTCCTCGACCTCGCATCATCCTAACGCTGCAAAAAACTGATAAAGGAATTAGCGTAGAGTGGAGCAGCCTATCGGCTAAAGGTATTAAACGGATGGAGCTTTATCGGCAGGCAGGTGACGATAAACCGGCTCTGCTCACAACTATTAAAAACGGTGAAAAAACCAGCTACCTCGATTTAACCGCGAAGCCGGGTGCTTTCTATGTTTACTCGGTGGTTGCCGTTTTAAACGACAATACTAAGCTGGTAATAAACGAGGGGGTGGGGATAAAGGATTAATCCTATAATAGTTAGCAAATTATAGTCGTCATAAAGGTTCGTAACTTGAATCTATGTTTTATGGTGAGTGCATAGGAGCAACGGAAATCGGCTGAGATGCTCTCTACTCACCCCTTTTTTGTAATCACATACATTGGATATTCACCTATTTTACCAATCCATTTGGAGTGCTTTGTTTCTAGTTGCGAAATCCAATTAAGTAACTTTTCACCCCCGAGATGCTTGTGGACAAATATTTTAAGAAAGTATTTGTTTAGGCTTCGCCAGCAGTATGTTTCTATGTTTTGGCTGAACGAAAAGTGCGAATAAAACCATTGCTTACTGTGCGGGTAAAAGTATAGTCTTGGTTTTGATGCCGGACGAAGTTGCACAAAAGCCTTACCAGCAAAGTGCCGTGCAATTCGGTAGATTTGAACAGGCAAAAGTGTAATATTCATTAGCCAGCTGTGGTAGAATTGGCTGTATACAATAACGATTTTTGAATTTGGTTTTGCAACGCGGTACATCTCCTCAACGGCTTTACCTTGCTCGTCCTTTGGTACATGGTAAAGCGTATGCTGGCAAAGAACGGCATCGCAGGTGTTCTCCTTAAGTGGTAGATTGGCAATGTCGGCACAAATGAATATGCCTTCTTGGTTAGTCAGGTTCCACTTGGCTTGAATTAGCGCTTTGAAGGAAATATCGACACAAATCCGGACCGAAAAATTTTCTGAAAGTTTGATATACTCCTTTAATCCAATAGGGCCGGAGGCTACATCAAGAAGGTATTGACCTTTACTGCCCAAGTAATCTTTTGCTTTTATGAACGATTTCTTTAAGTAATTGGAAGAGACGTTTCGAAAGTCTACCCATTTGGCTGAGTCGGAGTAAATTGAGAAATTCTCATTTAGGATATAGTCTATTTCGTTGTAGTATTCGAATACTCTTTTTTTGTCGAAAGGCATCTTCTGTTGCTCGGGCAGCTCGTTACCAATATAAAATGCATACGATGGTAGGAGTAGGGCAATACCTTCGACTATGGGAAAGAAATAGGTGTTGTTGTCGTTTACCAACCCGTGGCTGAGGGTGAAATTGCCAAAGGAGTTGGGTACATCTGCCCTAGAAGGCAGATCATTAGCGCTTATTTCTCTGAGGTTTTGCTTGGTTATTGGACAGCGGAGTAGGTTGGTTTCAATGGTCGGCATGCTGATATCGGTTTAGCAACTAAAGATGAACAAAAAATGATTAATGGTAATGCTAATAAGTAAAAAAACTCCACCATTATTTTGGGTGGAGTTCTGTGTAGGATGTGCCCATTAATAGTAGAGAAAATTGTGGCAAATCATCATAACCAGTTTACAGTCAATGTGTTTATTGGATGCGCGTGTTGCTGGTTTCTTTGAGTATCCAAATGTTTTGTGCGTTTGAAATTGTCTGAAAACATGCAGGATTAGCGATTTCCTAAGTATTGCTCACCGAGAATCATTCTTTCCCCAGTGACAAGTTCATACCCCACAATTCCATACTTGTGCGTGTAGTAAAGTATGCTTATGTCGCTACTGCTGGTTGAATTATCTGTGCCTCTGTTGAGAATAAAAACATTGGAGATGGTCGTGTGCCCAGTTTTCAACGTATTGTTGAAAGAGGCCGTTCCGGTAATTGTAAAATCTATATTCCGAAAGTCGAGGTTGGTAGAGCTCATTCCCACCCGATAAATTGAAAAGCCAAAGCTGCTGGAATCATTGTTAGCTTTGATTTGGGTGGTGCTTACCTGTAATGTTTCAATGTTGTGCGTTTTGTCAGAGTTAATGGTTCTCTCTCGATTTTCAGTAACCAGAAAGGTGTCGCTCGCTGAGTTGCTGTAATATACTAGCGTATCTCCAGGGTTAAACACATAAAGTGTGCTTTTATCTAGGGTGTCGTTGGTAATATTCTGGCAGGCAAGTGCTGGAAGACTAAGAATGGCAATTGTAGCCAATGATTTTAAGACTCTCATTGTTTTACAATTTTAACGTTTGTAAAACTATCGTTGCAATATACAACTCTGAGAAAATAAATGCCATTCTGCAAGTCATTTAAATCAAAGTTGAGATTGTCTGTTACTGGTAATACTTTCTTAATTAGCATACCTGTTGTGTTATAGATTTCAATTCTGGAGATTTCTAGCGATGAAGAATTTTGAATGTTTATGTTTTTGGAGAATGGATTTGGATAAACAGAAATATCCTGGTTTGAATGCTCCAAGGAATTGTTTTGACTACTCATTGATTTTGCTAATACTTGTAATTTGTTAACAACTAGGTTATTACTGCATTGCTGATAATCTGTAAGAGAAACTTTTTGAAAGTTTAGAGGAACTTCTCCTTCTGTCATATTAGTGGCAATTCTTGCCGTAAATCCTTTGCCAACCTTGGCCTGCGCTGAAAATCCTGGCTTTAAACTTACGGTATTACCCGCAATTAAATAAACATGAAATAACAGAGAATTTATTGGTGAAGAGCAAGTGATTTGATTCCTCGCAATTGACATATACGGTATTCCTATGTATTGATGAAATTCCTGATTCTCGGGGTACCGAAAGTTGCATAGCCAATATAGATTGTGCAACAACATGTAATCAAGTCCATTATAATACCCCAGAAAAGAATTTTCTCCAAGTCGCTCTGGCCAAATTAATCTTGAAGGGGATGACCATTCATAATCATCATATTCCAGACGATTATTATTTGCTATTTTGTAGGGACCACATTCTGGTGCTTCATCAAGAAGATTTCTAATGTATTGTCTGTCTTCTTGCTTGATATAGGCAAAATTATTTGTTGATACCGACCATATTAATGGGAAATGTTCATATTTGTAAACTGGGCTTTCATTTTGTTTCTGTATTAATACTTCGTAAGGTGATTTCCCGCTAACTATGTCAATGTCTCCTGTTGCACAGAGAGATCTCGATTTATAATCGTCCAATATTTTCCACGAATTTGTAAGAGATGCGTCTGTCACATAACAAGGGATTTTTGCAATACCTATGTCTATGTATTTGGGGTATTTAATTAGTTCAAATACAGTTTCATCTCCAAAGGATAAAACTATATCCATATATGTAATTAACGGTAATGGAAGTAATGTCGTTCTTAAATAGGCTCCTAACTGTAATTCTTTTGCACCTACAGGGTGAGAAAGTAATGCTTTTGATATTTCATAACTAAATAGCATTTCATTAAATGCATCATATCCTAAAATTCTATTTCCAGCCTTGGAGAAGCCATATGATGCATACAGCATAGTGCCATCTCTTCCACCACCATTTTCATTTGGGATTAATCCTCCGTTAACCGGATTGGCTAGGTACCAAGTATATTGATAGAAATCAAAAATCCAAGGCACAGGAACAATTGGCTGTGGGTCACCTGGATGGTACATGTTTTGAAGTATTCTTTTTGTATTGTCTTGTGCGAGTTGCTTAAAGTTGATATTTATTCCATTAATAGTTTCATCATCAACTAATGCGTTTACCAATGAGAAAGATTCAAGATAATGAATACAATTGTCTAGACTATTTTGTGTGTTATCTCCTTTGTCAAAGGAGGTGTGTTGAAAATAAGGATTTATTCCATATTTATTATACTTGGTCCAAAAATCTGGCGTTGCATCATTCCTAATAAAAAATCCGTTTAAATCACTGTCAAATTGTTCTTTATTTGCCCTGTAGTATGACTCAGCGGTCTTGTCAAGTCTTTCAAAAGACTTCAGTGCATAGTATAAGGATTTTATTGTTTCAGAGTAATCTTGATGCGAGTTCTTTAATAATCTGTATTCTGTTGCTAATACAGAAATATACTGATTTAGTGCACCGTTACCATCATCCCAAGAAATAGTGTTTTTATCAGGACTTATAATTTCAGCAGGAATATTTGTTCCTGCTTCATCAAAGTTAGGACTAACATATACGAAATTTTTTAATCGCTCTCGGTAATACCAGTATTTCTTTAGGTTCTGATATGGACTTTGAGAATATATATTTGAACTAACCAATAATAGGATTAATGCAATTGTCTGTTTCATCGTTTTCATTTTTCAAATATTCAGATAAGAAAACCACCTATTTCTTCGAGTCGATTTTGTTTTTTAATTCTTTTATCTCCTCCTGTTGCTTTATTACATAGAGCGTTAACTCTTCAACCTTTTGTAAAAGTATGGCATTCATTTTGGCAACATCAACTCCCGATTCCTTAACTTCTGCTTCGCTTGGAACATCGGGTAAACATTTGTTTGTGCTAATGTATTCTTCAACCTTATCAAGACTGCGTAGCTTATAGTCTTTGTTAAATATGAAGTCGCTCCATACATCTGTTTTTATGTTTATTTGATTACTATTGTGGTTTCTTCGTTTTTTCGAATTTGAAATACAGTATCTGTCGGGACTGGCCAATATGAATTTGGAGAATCTGCTGTGTAATATCTAAACAAATAGGTACCTTCCAATAACCCTCCTAATTTTATTTCACGTGAATTATTCGTTTTAAGGTTAGAATACAGAGGTTTGTTGAAAGATGTTTGGTATAAATCTCCTTTAATTAAACCCTCTTTAGGCCAACTTGGTGGAGCGTATTGCTCTTTGATAATCAGCACAGTCTCTGTGTCTTTCTTACATGAAAGAACAATTAAAAATACGATTATTACGACACAAATATTTTTCATTTTATTATTATTTTTTTTACTACAACACTATTGTTACCTGTCAACTTCACTAAAATCAACCCCGATTTTACATATCTACCAATATTTAATTGTAAACTGCATGTGTTGGTATCTATTACGCTAGAGTATAGCACTACTCCCCCAATATCAGTTACAATGATTTTACTAAATCCATTGATGTTCATAATGTTAAAACTACCATCGCTTGGATTAGGATAAACTTCAACTTCGTTTTTCTGCAAATTTGACAGATCATTAACATCGTTCATGATTTCCTTTACGCTGTCGGCAATATTCTTATTGACTGTATCTAAATTATTGCTTTCTATGTTTTTTGAAGAGTTTGAGGAGGTAGCGTTTCTTAAATATGCTTGGTAATTATTAGTGCAATAAGTGCTTAACTCGTTACCAGTAACTGGCATTATTCTTGAATGATCTTCGTAAGGTAAGCCCAACTTTAATACCGTGCCTCGCTTAAGAACTGCTCCAGGTTTAACAACAATCTGGTTGGCTTTAAATGTTATGCTTCCATTCGACAGTATTGCACCTAATGTGTGTGAAATCTCGATTTTATTCCAAGCTCCGATTGTGGCATGATAGGGTTGAGGATTGATTAAATCTTGAGAAGTCGCATAATCCATTTGCATAGACGTTATATCCTGAAAATCAGTATTGGCATCCTCTCCGTCCACAATATTTACTGGATAGGTGTAAACCTGCAATGTCTTATATCTTTTGCCGTATGAATTTGCATTAAACTCATATTCTATCATTAAGCGCAATTTGACATCAACAGGACATTCTTCCTTATACGAAGGACAATTAGGTGGGGTCTTAGAAACCATAAAAAGAATCTCTGGTGTAATTCTATCTAGATATTCAACTGGAACAAAAGGCGTTATATACACTTTTTGTTCATCACCAATTGAGTTTAAAGTTTCGACCAATTGAAGATTCTTTATTAATTCTGTACCAAGAGGGTTTTTTGCAGTTAAAACTAGAGCCGCATATATTTTTGTATTTGAAACATTTATATTAGCATCTGAATTAAATGCGTATTTAAATGTCCCATTAAATTTATAAATATGAAACTTATATATACCGTTCCCATAAGAAGGGGCAACGTTACTAGGGTCATGAGAACAACCATTAGATTTGTAACTAAAAGACTGGATTCGTGTACTTCTAATTACAGTAGGCATTTGCAATAGCGCAAATAGGCCCAATGGTTTATTATACAGAGGGTAGTATTGCCAAGACGCAGTTGAACTATTTAAACTGCCTGGTTCGACAATAATATTTGAACCGTTATTTAGTGGAGTGTTATCTGTAAGTGTCCCACTTAATGCCATTTCTCCCTCTATAAAACTAATGTTTGGTACCTTGTGTTCCGGAAATAACTCAGCTGATAGTGCATTTGCTCCTGCACCAACAATGCCTAAACCAACAGATTTTTGAACTTTATAAAAAGGCAGATCCTTGAATGCAGAATTAAAAACAATCGCTGCACCAGGGCCAATAACTTCCTTGTCAACATTACTTGCACCACCGATTAAAGCGGCCTTAAAGACATCAATTGCCGCTGCCTCAAGTGGATCAGTAATTGGGTTTTTATATTTTGCTACTAGTTTGTTGATATTACTATATGTTAAAGCCCCTCCTTTGACATCAAAGCCGTCTTTATATACTGCTGTTAAAAAATCTTCCCTGTTTAATAGGGGTGAATTCCCAGATGCGTCAAGTGGTACCGAAGTGGCAATTAATCGTCCACTTAATTTTAAATCAGCGTTATTTACAAGAGAGAAATCTGTCTCAATTTCAGATTTTTTATTGCAATTACATGGATCATAGCTCAATTGAAAATCAGCAGAAACGAATCCTCTATTTGAAGCAAAACCTGATGTTTGTGCTATCTCAGTTACATCTGTCTTTTGATCAAGTGGTTGTGCTGTTTTTCCATAAAAATTAAGTAGGGCAGAAACATTTAGATCTGAAATATTTCTAAAACGTAATGTTGTTTCTACCTTGTCATTAGCACCTAACCCATCAAATGCGGCAATCACCCTTAGAGTCCCTGTGTATTTGTTATAGAACATAAAATACGGTCCGATCCTGTTTTTAAGAGGATCCGTGATTAAATTGCCCCATGGGTCTATCCCGTTGTTTTTATATAATAACTCCCATCCATCTTTTGGATCGAAATTTAAGGATAGCGTTTCTTGTTGTTCTGTTAACGTCGTTTCGTAGTCATATAAATTAAAGTGTCTTTGATATATTTCTCTTTTGTAGTATGGATTACCAATGTCAATGGCGTTATTTCCATTGTTAAAATGTCCGTCAGGATGATAAACAGAAAAATTCCTTTCTTCCCAGTTAAAATGATTTGCCAATTCAGGCCTTTCTGTATTTATAGGACCTTTCGGGTCAGTCGTAATAATGGATTGAGAATAAACAAAATTACTACACAGCATGAACGATAGTAAAATGCAATTTGCTCGTTTCATCGTTTTTGTTTTTCAAATTTTCAGATAGGAAAACCACTCTATTTCTTCGAGTCGATTTTGTTTTTTAATTCTTTTATCTCCTCCTGTTGCTTTATTACATAGAGCGTTAACTCTTCAACCTTTTGTAAAAGTATGGCATTCATTTTGGCAACATCAACTCCCGATTCTTTAACTTCTGCTTCGCTTGGAACATCGGGTAGGCACTTATTTGCGTTAATGTATTCTTCAACCTCATCAAGACTGCGTAGCTTATAGTCTTTGTTAAATACGAAGTCGCTCCAAACATCTGTTTTTACGTTTATTTCTGTAGCGTATACCGTTCCATCAATTCTTACAGTTTTGTTGTTGAGAATAGCGAACCAGTTTCCATTCTTTCTGTCACCAAATTTGATATAACTATTCCCGTCTCCAGTATTGTTTGTAATATGGAATATCATACCTTGTCTGTCAGTATATGGCGCTGATACATTAGTGGAGAATGTTCTAAAAACGACATCTTTTTGCTTTGAGTTTTCAACAAAAGACCAATCACCTGATGCGACGCCAATAAGTAGACCATAATTGTCACACCTAAGTTGAAATCCTGGATTGGCATTATTGTAGACTGCAAACGTTACATCACTTTGGTCTCGTCCAATTCCTACACATCCATTCTGTTTAATGAATATCCGACTAGTCCCTCCTGTTTGAAGTTTTAAGTCGAGTCCACTGTAGGAACTTAGTGCTCCATTCATAACAATTCCTTTGTTAAAGTAGTGAAAAGGTAGACTGGTATTGTTGTGGCTATAGGAACTATTTTGCGCACCTATCTCCGTTGTACCATAGTTAGTTGTGATGATAAGTGTTCCCAATGAGCCATTGGAGGTAGATCGTTGCGGTGCAGAACTTTTCGGGGTTAGTGCTTGAATGGTGTCGCTTTGAACATTCAGCGTTGTATCTTTGTCTTGTGCAAATGTTGTGCTGATAATAATTAGCAATAATGTAAGTAAGGTTAGGTTTTTCATGGTTTCAATTATTTTTATGTATTTGACAAAAATATTATATACGATGACGAAGGTCAATTTTTATCGTATGTTATTTAACATAAATTAACATTTATGATTAAGAAAATATCATTTGTATTTTTATTGGTTATTCTTTTTGCAACCCTTATTTTGTTATGCTCGTTCCCTAGAGTAAAATCTCATATATCTGAACGTGTGCTAGTTTCCGAAACCTTTGAGAAGTTTCCAGTGGGGAAACTTTCATTTGCATCGCTGGCCTCCGATATTGGAAATACAGAGCTAGCCTGCGGTAAGCTGGACTGGCTGAAGTTTGAGTTGGGTATTACGCCATACCCTATCTTTATAAAATGCGATACAGGAAATAAATACCTGAGTGTGCTGCTGCAGCTGGGGAACACTATGCCGGTAACTGGCTCTCAATGGGATGTGCTGCTCGACTCCTCCTACCGGGAGCTAACCCTGTCGTATCGGGTTAAGTTCGACAGCTCGTTCGTATTTAAACCCGGGAAGTTGCCCGGAATAAGAGGCGGAGTTCAGGTGGCAGGTGTAAGACCTAATGGGAAAGACGGATTAGCCGCTCGCCTAATGTATTGGAAGGGAGGACGGCTGAGCCTTTACTTATACCATCCAGAGCAACCACGTGGCTTTGGCGATATTCTCTTTACGAACGGGAATGACAGTTCCACCTTCTGCTTTTCCGTAAATCGATGGTATGAGGTGGCGCTCCACGTAAAACTAAACGACGTTGGAGCACGCAACGGGTTGGTGTATGCAACGATTGATGGCGTTGAGGTGCTGCGAAAGGAGAACCTCCGTTTTCGCGATATTCCCACGTTGGGGTTGGATAAGCTCAGCTTTTCTGTTTTTGCCAACGAGATTGCCCCGTCGAAGGACGAGCATATCTACTTTGATGATTTGGTGCTTAATACAAACTAGGCAATAGGTTGCTTGAACTCGTATTTTTCCAACCTCTTTATCACCTTTGCCGGATTCCCCGCCAGCACCTGATCGCCCTCGGGGAACGACTTGGTAACCACCGCTCCGGCAGCCACCACCGTGTGCTCGCCTAACGTTACTCCGGGAAGAATAATGCAGTGGGTGGTGAGCAGTGAATCTTTCCCAATAACAATTGGCTCCTCAGCTTTATATTGGAGGTAGTTGGTGAGGTTATGATCCATGCTTATGATGGAGACGTAGGGGCCGATCCACACGTTTTCTCCAATAACAATCCCATTTCGTCCATCGAGGTAGCACCCCGGTGAGAAGCCAGGGGCCTTGGTTCCCCGTGCAATTTTTTCGGGAGCCTTTACCTTGCTGGTGAAGTGCACCGGCCAGGGAACGCTACCGTTGATGCGTAGAATTTTTTGGTAAAAAATCATGGCCAGAATCGTTCGCTTAGAGTAGGTGTCGAAGTTGAAGCCGGGGTAAAAAAGCCTAGCGAAACAGGTGAATAGCTTATTAGTATAGTTGTTCATTCCTCAGCCTTGTGGTTTTTTACAAAATAGAGTCCTAGCAATGCAAGTAGGAAATAGAGCGTTCCTGCAATTGCAGCGTAGTAAGCAATAAAGGTATAAAAGTTTTGACTTCGTCCAATTGCAACCCAACTTGCCATTATTGCAAGAAATGCGGCCTGCCAAATTAGCAATTCCCTGTTTTTTCCAATGGAGGCAAAGGCCATGCTTACGCACCTTGTGCCAAAATTAAAGATGGCCATTGGCGCCAGCAGTCCGGTGATTATCCCTGCTGAACCCCAATTTGCACCCAGCACGAAGGTGGTGATGGACTGTCCCAAAAAGATGAAAGGCAGCAATATGATGGTGGCCCCCGCTAGGGTTATGATAAGTGAAGTGATATACATTTTTACCTTCTGCTTCGATAAGGTAAACCGTTGGTAGAAAATGGTGCTGAAGGCTGCTCCAACCATTTCTAATGGAATGTATACAAGTTTAAATGCACGTTCATATTGACCCGACAGTGCACTTCCCCAAATAAAGCCAATGGATAGCAATAAAAGGTTCACCGAGACTAGATTAAGGAGATTCATCGGCATGGAGTAGCGAGGAAATCGATTGTATTCCTTAGCCTCGGAGGGCAATTTATTTATTTTGGAATGGCGAATGAGATGGCGCCATTTTCGCCAGTGTTTTTTGGATAGAATGACAATGGAGGCTAGCTGAGCCGAAAAGTAGCTAAAGGCCAGTCCAAATATTCCTGTAGGGTATATGATTCTTGGTGTTCGTAGTAGGTTGGTTGTGGTCGATGAAGCAAGCTGCGCATTGGCTAGCCTACCATAATCTCCGATCCTGTTTAGGTAACTTTGAATAGTATTTACAGTTCCATTAATTAAAATAGCAGCGGGAAGAAACCAAAGTAACACTCGATGCTCAATGGAGTAGCCTGCGATGTTTGCAATGAGAACAAATATTACAATGGCGCAAAAAACAACAACAGATGTCCACAATGTGGAGAATAGCGAAAGCAAAAATAGATTTCTAGCCTTTTTCTCCTGCTTTGGAAGCATTATGGCTTGGTCGTACTTTCCGGTAGCCGTTGATCCAATAATATTTGCAGTGGCAATAAAGATGGCGAATACGCCCAACTCTATGTCGGAGTATAGCCTGGATATCACCGCAATAAAGGCGAAGTTGATTATCTGCGCAGCAGCTCCACCACCAAACAGTCTTGCAAAATCCTTTACAAAGCCATTGCTGGAAATTGATGAGATTAATCTGCGCATGGAGCAATTTTTATGTAGAGAAAAAATAATGTTAAGCCCAAAGGCTTTTTACTAATTTTGTCATCAAATCTACAAAAATGAATTCTTCCGAGAAATTCTTTAAGCTGCTGGGTGAACTTTTTCAGGAAAAGAATGGCCAGGTTGCCGAAACCATGCTCAACCTTGGGGTAATTTACAAGGTGAACTACGGCGTGTCGCTGGCAACCATCAGGGCGGTTGCGGTTAAGTATGGTCCCGACCACGAGTTGGCGCTGCAGCTCTTTGAGCACGACTCGCGCGAGGCCAAGATTGCAGCAACGTTAGTGGATGATCCGGCGCAGGTTACCCCTGAGCAGATGGATGGCTGGGCACTAGAATTTCTCAACGGGGAGCTGGTGGAGCAAGTTTGCGCCAACCTCTTCCGGCACGTGGAGTATTCGCTGGCTAAGAGCTTTGAGTGGTGCCTCTCCGAAAAACCATTTTTGAAAAAGGCCGGATACCTACTCTCCGGCTATGCTGCAAAAAATGCCGACTACCGCAACCAGCAGCAGCTACCCTATCTCGAAATGGCAGAGAGTGATGCTCCCCATAGCGACGTTCACCTGAGAACGGCCATTGCCTTTGCCCTTCGCGAAATAGCCCTACGGAACGAGGAGTGTAGCCTGGAGGTTAAGGTGCTGCTCGCCAAGCTTTCATCCAACTCCGACAGCTCCTCCGCGTGGATCGTTGAGGAGGTTGCTGGGCTTATTGGTTAGCAGACTAGGCTTTTACGGAATTTCTTATTGATAGCGACACAGAGTCCCACAGGGTTTAGGTTAAAGATTGTAGGTGGCTCTTGGAATCTTTGGTGGTTGCAGTGCATGGCAGCTGGAGTGCGGTGAACAATATTGGAGCGTGCACCGCTCCGTTTTGGAAGGTGAGGTCAACCCCGCCCTAAAGTGCGGGGAAAAGATAATGGTGTTGTCACTCGTCACTCTGTAACCCATCACTTTTCAGTCACCTGTCACTAAATAATGTTTTGGGGAAGGGTTGTAAAATATATGCTTTAGGTTTGCCTTTGCACAACTTCAAATTCTCTAACTTCTCTAACTTCTTTGACTTCTTTGACTCCTTTGACTCCTTTTTTCACCCATCGGTGATTGCGGTGCATTGCTACTGCAGAACATTAAACACCTTTCGAGCGTACACCGCTCGGTTTTGGAGGGTGACGTCAACCCCGCCCTATAGTGCGGAGTAATGATTACCAGCCTTATATCCGGTCTTTTAGTAACCTGTAACTCTGTAATCGGTCACTCTGCGTAACTTGTAACTTTGTCACTCGTTACTTTATTACCGGTCACTTTTCAGTCACCTGTCACTGAATAAGGTTTGGGGAAAAGGCTTCGGTCTCTATATTCAAATAACCTATTTTAACTGCATAGTTTTTAATTTTATTTCTAAAAATATTATCTTCGCCGCCTAAAATATTTAACAAAAAACGAATATGGCACTTTTTGGAAAGACTTCAAATCCGGCCATGCGCAGCGAAATATTTGCGTCTGCAAGCCGCGATACAACCTCTACTGAGGTAATGACCGTAAATGGCGCAATCAACAAGTCGTTGCTGCTGCTCCTCCTGATTTTACTTGGTGGATCGTACACTTGGAAGGTGGCTTTTGACAACCTAAATCCAGGCGCAGTTACCCCATGGATGATTGGTGGAGCAATAGGTGGACTCATCACCGCTCTAATCATAATTTTTAAACCAACCACCGCTAGAATTGCTGCACCCATCTATGCCATTTTTGAGGGGCTTTTTCTAGGTGGTATTTCAGCCTATTTCGAGGCTGCCTACCAAGGAATCGTAATTCAGGCTGTTGCGTTAACTATTGGTACATTGCTTATTATGCTCTTTGTATACCGCACTGGTATAATTAAGGTGAATAAGCAGTTTATGGCTGGAATTGTAGCGGCAACCGGAGCCGTTGCGCTTTTCTACATCATCAGCATGTTTATAGGTTGGTTTGGTGGCAATACTTCGTACATAACTGGTAACAGTAACCTTAGCATTATTATCAGCGGGGTTATTGTTGTTATTGCTGCCCTTAATTTAGTGGTCGATTTTCATATTATTGATGAGGGCGCAAAGCAAGGTGCTCCCAAGTATATGGAGTGGTATGGTGCGTTTGCTCTCATGGTAACCTTGGTTTGGTTATACCTTGAGCTGCTGAAGTTGCTTGCAAAGGTTTCAAGCAGAAGGTAGAGCGCAGTTGCCCTTTAAAAATTTCAAGGGTAACCCTTTGAAATTTTGATAATAGTATTTACTTTTGCAGGCCGCTGGCAGATGGAATTGGCAGCGTTAAAAAACAGGTAAAATGAAAAAAGGAATTCATCCAGAGAACTATAGGATTGTGGCATTTAAGGATATGTCCAACGACCACATTTTCCTTACCAAGTCCACCGCTGTAACCAAGGAGACAATCATGGTTGACGGTACTGAGTATCCCGTAATAAAGCTTGAAATTTCAAGTGCTTCGCACCCATTCTTCACCGGTAAGATGAAGTTGGTTGACACTGCTGGCCGTATCGATAAGTTCAAAAATCGCTACAAGGCTCACCTCGACAAGCAGGGCAAATAAGCACCTTAGACATAGAATTGAAGCTCCGGTCTCGGGGCTTTTTTTATATCTTTACCTCTTCAACCATTATTCGTAATACAATGTCAAGCCTTGTCCTTTTCGATAGCAATCACCGCGATTTACTTCCGTTGACCTTTACCCGGCCGGTGGCTGAAATACGCGTTGGCATTCTTACCATCACCCGGAAGTGGGAGATGTTTTTGGGGTTAAAGGCTTCATTTTATACTGAAGATTACCTGCAGGAGAAGTATCCGATGGTTCTTACCGACGATAACCTGCTGGTAAATGGTGGCGTTATTCCAGAAAGAGAACTTGCCAAAAGAGTCAGCACGCTTAGCTTTGGAGAGGCTCTCACATGGAAAGGCGAGCTCATTGCTGCCAGAGCCAGCTCTTCTGAGGCTAGTAAAATACTCTCGGGAGATTTAACTGGTCTTCGCGTTCACAATCTCGATGCCGAACCAGTAAAAGTAGCTCGGCCCTACGATATTTTTAGGTTAAACGGTCAGGCCATTCACCTCGACTTTGAGGAGCTTACCCTTGGAAGAAAATCGGCATCCCTCAGCTCTACCAACCGGGTGATTGCACCCGAAAATGTGTTTGTAGAGGAGGGAGCCTATGTGGAGTGCTCTATAATTAATGCCTCTACTGGTCCTATTTATATTGGTGAACATGCCGAAATCATGGAAGGATCGATTGTTCGCGGGCCATTTGCCCTCTGCGAGCACTCTTCCCTTAAAATGGGAGCCAAGATTTATGGGCCTACCACCATTGGGCCCTACTCCAAGGTGGGTGGCGAGATAAATAACAGCGTAGTATTTGGCTATAGCAACAAAGCCCACGATGGCTTTTTGGGCAATTCGGTAATTGGCGAGTGGTGCAATTTGGGCGCCGACACCAATAACTCAAACTTAAAAAACAACTACGAAGAGGTGAAGCTCTGGAGCTATAGCGAAGAGAGGTTTGTTAAAACCGGTCTTCAGTTCTGCGGGCTCATCATGGGCGACCATTCAAAGTGCGGAATCAACACCATGTTCAACACAGGAACCGTTGTGGGGGTTAGCGCCAATATTTTTGGTGATGGTTTTCCACGCAACTACATTCCGTCCTTTTCGTGGGGTGGGGCAGCGGGTATGGTGGATTATCTATTAGAAAAAGCGCTTCAAACTGCGGAGAAGGTGGTGGCACGGCGTGGTATTGATCTTTCAGAAGTTGATAAAAAAGTGCTGCAGCACATTTACGATAACACGCCACGTTATCGATAGCCTTTTTGGGAGTGCTGCAATGATGCTTTTTACGTCAAGGTGATAGTGCCTTTCCTCTTTGGCACGATGGTTGCCTTAATCAGATTCCATTTATTTATATCCGCAAGGGTGACAAATTGTCTTGGTTGATAGGTATGTATAACATTAAAATCGAAAATATTTTGTTTTCAAACGCATTAGACAACGATTCAGAGTTTATCCCGATTCTCGCTGAAGAGGATGAGGATTCACTAAATAAGCTTTCAGTTCCAGAGGTGCTGCCAATTCTTGCACTTCGGAATACCGTTTTGTTCCCCGGTGTGGTTATCCCCATTACGGTTGGTCGCGATAAATCGCTTCGGCTTGTGAAGGAGGCTTACGCTGGAAACAGGCTACTGGGGGCGGTTTCACAGATCAATCCTCAGGTGGAAGATCCTCATGGAAAGGATCTTTATCAGATAGGAACAGTGGGAACCATTCTTAAGGTGCTTGAGTTGCCAGATGGGTCACACTCAGTGATTATACAGGGAAATAGACGGTTCGAGGTGAAGAAGATGGTGTCCGAAAATCCATACTTCATGGCAGAGGTTGCCTTGCTAAACGATGACCTGCCATTTTTACCGTCTTCGGAGTTTGATGCCATTGTTGGCTCCATCAAGGATTTGGCGTTTCGCATCATTAAGCTATCGCCAAGCATTCCTCCCGAGACGGCCTTTGCTGTTAAAAATATTGAAGGACCTCGGTTCCTAATCAACTACATTAGCTCCAACACCGACCTAACCCACGTGGAGAAGCAAAAGTTGCTGGAGATTAATGAGCTTAAGGAGAGGGGGTACGTTCTGCTTCAGCATCTTACTCGTGAGGTGCAGCTGCTGGAACTTAAGAACGATATTCAAACCAAGGTAAAGCTCGATCTTGATCAGCAGCAGAGAGAGTACTTTCTACAGCAGCAAATAAAAACAATTCAGGACGAGTTGGGCGGTAACCCCATTGAGCAGGAGATTATAGACCTAAAGCTGCGGGCAAAGAAGAAAAAGTGGGGAAAAGAGGTTGCCAAGGTTTTTGAGAAGGAGGTGGCCAAGCTGGAACGAATGAACCCTGCCGCTGGCGAGTATTCAGTACAGCTCACCTACATTGAACTGTTGCTCGATTTGCCTTGGGATAAAGTTAGCAAGGACAACTTCGATTTGAAGCATGCCGAAAAGGTTCTTGAAGAGGATCACTTCGGGCTCGAAAAGGTGAAGGAGAGAATATTGGAGCATTTGGCTGTGCTAAAGTTGAAAGGCGACCTGAAGTCACCCATTCTCTGCCTGTATGGCCCTCCCGGTGTGGGTAAAACCTCCCTTGGAAAGTCAGTTGCCAGAGCTATAGGCCGCAAGTATGGTCGTATTTCGTTGGGTGGGTTGCACGATGAGGCTGAGGTTAGAGGTCACCGCAAGACGTACATTGGCGCCATGCCCGGCCGTATTATTCAAACCATAAAGAAGGTACAGACCTCCAACCCTGTTATTATTCTCGACGAGATTGATAAGGTGGGAACAGATTTTCATGGCGATCCGGCATCAGCATTGCTAGAAGTTCTGGACCCTGAGCAGAATAATGCATTTCACGATAACTACCTCGAGGTTGATTACGATCTCTCGAAGGTTCTTTTCATTACCACGGCCAACAATCCGGCAACCATTAGTCCTGCATTGCGCGATAGAATGGAGATGATTGAGGTGAGTGGATACATTGTGCAGGAGAAAATTGAAATTGCAAAGCGACACTTGCTACCTAAGCAGCTAGAAAATCATGGGGTGAAGAAAAATCAGCTCATGTTGGACGACCAAGTGCTTGAGTTTGTAGTCGACAGCTATACAAGGGAGTCTGGCGTTAGGGCCATGGATAAGAGGATTGCTAAAATTGTTAGGCACATAGCCCGCAAAATTGCCTTTGAGGAGAAATACAATAAGCATCTCACCAAGGAAGATGTCCAACAAATTATGGGCATTCCCGATTTTGAGAAGGACAGCTACCAGGGTAATGAATTTGCTGGCGTTGTAACAGGACTTGCTTGGACTGAAACTGGAGGCGAAATTCTATACGTTGAGACGAGCCTCAGCAAAGGTAAGGGAGGCTTAACCTTAACTGGTAATCTCGGCGATGTTATGAAGGAATCGGCCGTGATTGCTCTCGAATACATTAAGTCGCACGCTGAGAGTTTTGGCATCGATCCAGAAGTTTTTGAGCGGTGGAATGTGCATATTCACGTTCCAGAGGGAGCCATTCCAAAGGATGGACCTTCGGCAGGAGTGACCATGGCAACCTCTATTGCCTCGGCATTTACCCAGCGAAAGGTGAGAAATAACTTGGCCATGACAGGTGAAATTACGCTTCGTGGCAAGGTGCTTCCGGTTGGTGGAATAAAGGAGAAGATACTGGCTGCCAAAAGAGCAGGTATTAGCGAAATTATTCTTTCGGCTGAAAATCAAAAAAATATTGAGGACATAAAGGATATCTACCTAGAAGGGGTGTCGTTCCACTACGTTAAAACCATTTCGGAGGTGATTGGCTATGCACTTTTAGAGGAACTGATTGATAAGCCACAGGTGATAAGTTAGAACTCAAATTCCAAGAATATTATTGAGGCTATGGCAAGGTGCCATGGCCTTTTTTTTACGAGTTAGGTTTTCGGCATTTCGTTTAACGAAAAAACGGCAGAGTCTTACGTTCTCTTCATATGGCTTGCCATTTAAAAGAAAATGATATTTAATAGCATTTTTATTCTTAATATTGTGTAAGAACATTATGATAGAGTACCAATGAAATTTGCGGAAGCCGAAAAGCATTATAGAGTAGGCACTACTAACCTAATTTCTTTACCATGAAAGTAAAAGTACTATTATTGGCTGTCTTTGCATTTGTTGCAATGAATGTAAAGGGTCAGGACCTTAAGTTTGGAGCTAAAGCCGGCTTGGGTATTTCGAATATGGGTGGCGATGCAGATGCAAAGTCGAAGGTTGGATTTCATTTTGGTGGATTTGCCCAGTATGGCATTAACGAGAATATGCTGATTCAGCCTGAGGTGCTCTTTTCCTTCGAAGGAGCAAAAAGCAAGAGCGATGACAAGAGTATTAACATGACATATCTGAATATTCCTATAATGGTCGTTTACAAGATCGGGGCTGTTCAGGGGTTGAGCGTTGAAGCTGGTCCTCAGCTGGGTTTTCTGCTCGGAGCAAAATATGATGGGAATGATGTTAAGGATAGCTTTAAGGGAACCAATTTCTCACTCGACCTTGGTGCAGGCTACGCGATCAACGATAATATTTCGGCAGGAATTCGTTACTGCATAGGGTTGTCGGATATCAATGATATTGGTTTAGGCGGTTCAATTACCGAAAGCAACTTTATGATTAGTTTGGCTTATAAGTTTTAAAATACATAATAGATAGATTGATATTAGCCACCACAAAAATGTGGTGGCTTTTTATTTTGACCGATACCATTTATTGAATTATTGATTCTTCTGCGCTGTTAAAATTATTATCTTTCGGCGTTACAATAACTTTGATTATGCCGAAATCAGTAGCCGTATTTCCAGGTTCGTTCGATCCGTTTACCATTGGCCACGAGTCCATCGTGCTGCGCGGTCTCGACCTTTTCGACCACATTATTGTTGCCATTGGCTATAACTCAAGCAAGCGTAGCCTCTTCCCTCTTGAAGCACGCATTCGGATGATTAATAAGGTGTTCGAAGGGAATAATAGAGTCTCGGTGGATAGCTACCAGGGGCTCACGGTTGATTTCTGCCGGAGCATTCATTCTCATTTTATTATTCGTGGTCTCAGAACTGCTGCCGATTTTGAGTTTGAGCGCGCCATTGCTCAAGTAAATAGAATGATGGATAAGGATATGGAATCGGTATTTCTGCTTACCTCCCCTGAGTTTACCCCTATTAATTCAACCATTGTTCGCGATATTCTTGTTCATGGAGGCGATGCAGCCATGTTTCTCCCTTCTTCAATAAATATCGAAGATTATGCCGATGAAATGAATCGGTAAATAATTTTTGCGATAAGGCATCGTTTCTTAAGCACAAAACCTCTGGCATGCGTAAAATATTTGGTTTTTCTCTTTTGGCCACTCTCTTGTTATGGCCAAGTTTTCTTATGGCTCAGCGTGTAACTATCTCCTCTTGCGCCCCTGAATACGATGGCATGAATCTGGTGTTCTATCGCTACTCCGATAGAATTTCTAACACCACCGATAGCTTGGCTGGTGCTAAGCTCGACTCGAATGGATGCTTTACAGCTTCCTTTGTGCTTGAGGAAACCACTTGTGTTTATGTTGACTTGGGAGCAAACCGAGGCTATTTCTTTGCCGTTCCCGGGAAATCCTACCATCTTATTTTGCCACCGTTTGCCCCACTCCGTGAAGCAGATAGGCTTAACCCTTTTTTCAAACCGGAGCTGATGCAGCTTGGAGTGGAGGAATCCCAACCTGGTGAGCTAAACTATATGATTGGAACCTTCGACATTTTTTTTAACGATAGCTATAACAATGCCGTTGATGAGGCATACTCTCTGAAACGACCAATTGTTGTAGATACACTAATTGCCAAGCTCGATACTATTTATCAACGATACAATAATTCCTACTTCAACAGCTATCGCTACTACCGTATTGGGTTACTCGAGCAGATGACCCTCTACAAAAAAGCGCGGGCACTTTCGGATGCATACTTCCTCAACAAGCCCGTTGAATACACGAATCCTGCCTACATGGACCTATTTAACAAGGTATACGACAGATACTTCGTCTTCTTTTCGCGCTCTAAAATGGGCAGTCACATATTTTCCGCCATCTCGCAGCATCAGAGCTATGCTGAACTCAAGCGCGTTTTGCGACAGGATAAGGTACTCGCAAATGACACCTTACTTGAGGCGGTAATTCTGAAAGGGCTGCACGATGGTTTTTATGATGATAAGTTTCCTCGCTCCTCAATGCTTGTTATTCTAGACTCTTTATACTTTAACACAACCATTCCGGAGCATAGGATTATTGCTGAGAATATTAGAGAGAAGGTTACAAAGCTGCTGCCCGGTTTTATACCTCCCAGTTTTGTGCTTACCGATGCTAACGGAAAGAAGCGGAGCTTGGCAGATTTTAAGGGGAAGTACATCTACCTGAATTTTGCTACCTCAGCCAGCTACACGTGCCTTGAGGAGTTTAAGGGTATGAATAAGATTTACCAGAAGTATGGAAAGTATCTGGAGGTGGTTTCCGTAATGGTAGACGAAAGCATGGACGACGTGAAAAGCTTTTTGGAGCAAACGGGATATCGGTGGACCTTTCTCGACTACAAGGATCATCCAACGATTATCAAGGATTTCGATGTTAGGGCTTACCCAACCTATTTCCTCATTGGTCCCGATGGAAAAATGTTGCTCTCCCCTGCACCAGGACCCACCGAAAATTTTGACCTGAAATTCTTTGATATTCTTAAGGAAGCTGGTAAGTTATAGCATGGTAGCCACACCTCGTTGAATTACATCTATTAAGGATGCATACGTGTTATCAAGGTATTGGTCAACTGCAGTTGGTTTAACCCATTTAACTTCTTGAATGTCCTCCTCTAGCTGGGGCTGGGGCTGTTCGTTACCCGAAAACTGCATTAAAAACCAGATGGTCTTTTTCATGGACGGAATGCCATTAAGCTTATAGGTGTGATAGGTTTCGCCCAAAGGTGCTTTGATAGTAAGGTTTTGAATGCCGCACTCCTCTTGAACTTCACGTATTGCAGTTTCGCTTGGTATTTCACCCTTCTCGGCTTTCCCCTTAGGAAGATCCCACTTTCCGTGGCGGTATATGAGTAGAAATTCGCCCTTTTCGTTGGTAACAAATCCTCCCGCTGCTGCAATCGACATGAAATGAAAGCTGAAAAACTTGAAGGTCTCTGCAGCATCCTCCGAAATAATTATTGCCCGATGGATGTCGTTGGTGTTGTAAAAATACTTTAGAATTCGCGAAAGCTCAGCGGAATGGGTGAGGTGGTAGTAAAAACCATCTTCCAATGTGGTTGGATTATACCCTTTACCAACAAACTCAATATATCTATGGTTGAAAAAAACTTTATACATTTGCCCCATGAAAAGAGTTGAAAAGGATATTGCCCGCGATCTTTTGCAAATTAATGCAATTAAATTAAACCTTGCAAGCCCGTTTATTTGGGCTTCCGGCTGGAATTCTCCCATATACTGCGACAATAGAAAAACACTTGCCTACCCGAAGGTTAGAGACACCATTCGGGACCATTTTTGCGAGATAATTCGTGAGCAGTTCCCCAATGTTGATGCCATAGCTGGTGTGGCTACCGGAGCCATTGCCCATGGAGTTTTGGTTGCAGAGAAGCTAAATCTTCCCTTTTCCTACATCCGTTCGGCACCAAAATCGCATGGACTTACCAACCTTATTGAAGGGGAAGTGAAGGTAGGGCAAAAGGTTGTGGTGGTGGAGGATTTGATTTCTACTGGAGCCAGCAGCCTTGCTGCAGTGGATGCACTTAGGAATGCCGGTTGTGAGGTGCTAGGTATGGTTGCCATTTTCACCTATGGCTTTCCCCAATCGCAGCAGGCGTTTCTTGCGGCTAACTGCTCGCTTATAACGCTCAGCAGCTACAATTCTCTCATTGAGGAGGCGCTCGAAATGGGCTACATAGAGAAGGCGAGCATGACGCCACTGGCAGAATGGCGCAACAATCCTGAAATCTGGAAAAAATAGTTTATCAATGGATAAGTTCGAAAGCAAAGTCGTTACCTTGAATCGTAACGGCGAGGATATTTACAACTTCATTTCAAAGTTTAGCAATTTCACTCCATTTATTCCTGCCGATAAGGTGGAGGGGTGGAGCGCTACCGAAGACACCTGCAAGCTAAAGGTGCAGGGGATTGAAACTGGCCTCAAAATTATTGAGCGTACACCATTTCATACCATAAAAATTACTGGCGATGGGGCTCCACTTGAGTTCTTCCTGTGGGTTCAGTTAAAGCAGGTGGCCGAGAATGATACAAAGATGAAGCTTACCATTAATGCGGAGCTCAACTTTATGATGAAGGCTCTGCTTAAGAACAAACTTTCAGAGGGGCTCGATGCGATGGCTGACCAGATCGCAATGGTTGTCAATAGAATGTAGGAGGATGTAAGCCCAATGGCTATAGCACGTAGCCAACCTCCTTAAAAGCATAGGCGGCTTGATCACCGTTGACCACCTCGAGTATAAGTTCGCCTGTTCTTTTAACGTCTGCTATTTTGGCAGTAAACTGCCCCTTGTCCGTTTCGAAGGTGTGATAGCCCTCTTTCCTGAATAGGCTGTAGCGGTACTCCTCGTGCAGGCTAGCAATCTTGTGTTCGTTAAGCATTGCATAACGCGCAAAGAGGTGCTGAATTGTAACCTCGAGCAACTCCTCCAGATCGAATTCTTTGCCGCTCTCCATGGCGAGCGATGTTGGGTTCGGCAGGTTGGCAGGGAAAATACGTTGGTTTACATTTATTCCTATGCCGATCACGGAGGTCTCAATAAAGGCACCCATAATGGAGTGTTCAAGGAGAAGACCACCAACTTTCTTGGCACCAAGGTAGATATCGTTTGGCCACTTAATGGTCAGTTCTTCAGTATCTATTAGGCTTGCAATAGCATCCAACACTCCAAGTGCAGTTGCCTCCGAGAGTGAAAATTGTTGATTTACTGCCAGCTGTTCAGGGAAAAAGGCCAAGCTAAATGTAAGGTTTTGTCCGGGTTCAACTTCCCACCTATTTTCTCGTTGCCCCCTGCCTCCAAACTGGTCGAGGGTCCAGATTACCGTGTCAGACTCAATGCTATGCTCGGCTAGCATTTTCTGGGCCAATAGGTTGGTTGAATTTACTCTTGGAAACTTCAGAATTTTAATTTCCTTGCTCATTTGGTGGTTGGTTAAAAGGACAAAGGTAGCTAAGAGTAACTGCATTGTCATGGTGGTTCGTATTAAACGATTTAGAACGTG